>DRJW01000423.1 GCA_011052055.1 Nitrospirota bacterium | reverse complement strand
CTCGGCAAGTTAAGCGGTCTGAAATGGAAATTTAAAACAGAAGATTCGGTTCTTTCCTCTCCCGCAGTCGCCGGAGGTGTAGTCTATTTCGGAAGCGACGACGGGGGCCTTTACGCGGTGGCGCTGAAAAGCGGCAGGAAAAAATGGAGATTTGTGGCGCGAGGCCGTATTCTCTCATCTCCAACGATAGCGGGAGACGCGGTATTTTTCGGAAGCGACGACCATTATTTCTACTCTGTGTACGCCACGACCGGAAAGTTAAAATGGAAGTATAAGACTGAAGACAGGCTGTTTTCATCCCCAGCCATCGCCGGATCGACGGTTTTTTTTGGAAGTGGCGATGGCTTTCTCTACGCGCTCTACGCCCGCACCGGCAAACTCAAATGGAAATTTAAAACCGAAGGGAAAATCGAATCTTCCCCCGCAGTCGCAGGCTCTGCAATCTATTTTGGAAGTTACGATGAATATTTTTACGCCGTTGACGCCGTTACCGGCAAACTCAAATGGAAATTTAAAACGGGTGACGCCGTAGCCTCTTCACCCGCCATTGATGGCTCAAGGCTTTATTTCGGGAGCGATGACGGCTACCTTTACGCGCTGGATGTCCGAACCGGCAAGCTCAAGTGGAAATATAAAACAGGCGACTGGATCCGCTCTTCTCCGGCTGTGGCATACGGGTCTGTTTTCTTTGGCGGTAAGGATGGATTCGCGTATGCTCTGGAGGCGGAAAACGGCAGGAAAAAATGGAAATTCGAGGCGGACGACAGCCTTCTGTCGTCACCTTCTGTGGCTGGAAAGGCCGTATATATCGGCTCAGAGGACGGGAAGCTATACGCTATTGATGCCATAACTGGCCGTAAAAAATGGGATTACGATTCTGGCGCCCCTGTTTTTTCCTCTCCCGTCTTAATCGGCTCCACCGTTATTTTTGGTAGCCAGGACGATGGTGTCGTGGCGCTAAAATAGGAAGGGATAAAAATCTTGACCAATGGTAATTAATTGATTATAATTAGTTTAAATTACCTGTAATTTTTATGAAATACACTGGTGTTGTGTTTGCAGAACTGACCCGGCGTCTCTATTTTTGCGTCATAATCGTGATCCTGACAGTCGGAGCCGGATGCGCGTCCGTTGAATCACCTAAAAAAAGGGCGGACGACCTGTCGGCGCTTAAAGAGAATGTCTGGGCGCTACAAAAGCAGACAGCCGAGCTCGGCTTGAAAATCTCCGATATGAGCAACGACCTGTCGATACTAAAGGAGCATTTGAAAGCCGTTTCCGATAAATCTGTCAAAGATGATTCTGTTTCAGATAAGAGTGAGCCGGTCGCCAAGGCGTTAAAAAGCGAGGCGATTCCAGAAAAAACCGTATCAGAGCCGGAAAAGAAAAATATCCAGGTTAAAGCCGAAAGACCGCAAAAAACAGTCGAATCAAAAACGGCGCCGCAAACCGGGGCCGGTATCAACAAGTCCCCTCCCTCTCCTCTGTCCAATATAGTTCTGGCGTCGAGCGACGCGCAGGCTCTTGGCCAAAAGTTTAAAAACCTTGACGATAACAAAATGTACGAGCGGGCGATGGATATGTTTAACAGTGGGAAATATTCCAGAGCCGCCGCCAGGTTCAGTTATTTCGTCCGCCGCTATCCATCATCGCATCTTACCTCAAACGCGCAATACTGGCTGGGCGAGGCGTTTTACAGCCAGAAAAATTACAGCAGGGCCGCCATCGAGTTCAAGAAGACGCTCTCGCGTTATCCGGCAAGCCTTAAGACGCCAGACGCTATGCTTAAGCTGGCGTTTTGTAAAATAAAGCTTAACCTTTTTCGTGAGGGAGAAAAGGTTTTAAGAAAAGTGATAGACAAGTACCCTTTAAGTGTCGCCGCGTCAACGGCCAGGCGGGAGCTTGAAAAAGTCGATAAAAATGGCAAAGAAATGTCAGAGGATAGCTAGATGGAAAAGATAAAAGCTGATAAATGGAAAGTATTGTTTTTCGCCTCCGTTTTCTGGGCGGTAACGGCTGGCCCGTCCCTGGCCCAAAGCGGCCTGCCGCTGGGGTCTTTGTTTGTCGGAGGCGGTTATGATGACGACATACGGCCCGGAGAAAAGGGCGCCAAAGCTGAAAAGGAAAACGAGCCGGCGCAAGCCAAACCAGAAGAAGCGGCGAAAAACGATCCCCTCGCTCAAAAGGAGCTGGTTATGGGCAGAGACTTGACAAGAGATTCGCTCAATGATCAGTTTTTTAACGATCCGTCCAAACAAGAGCCGCTTACTTATCCACAGATGTATGAGACCGCCGGTTACATGAGCAAATCCCTCGATTATGACGGCGAGTTGATCGATGGTGAGCCGAGCGGTCAGGGTTCGTTCAGTATGGAAGATACCGTTTATATAAACATTGGCGAGGCTGATGGAGCCAGCAATGGCGCTCAGTACATTGTGTACAACGCCGCGCGCCCTAACATAAAGCATCCGATAACAGGCGCCGATATGGGTTTTAAAGTTCTCATCAACGGTGTCATCGAGCTGACGGAAGTAAACATGGACATCTCCAAAGCGAGGGTTATTCGCTCATACAACGCCATCGAGCGTGGCGACAAGGTGCGCCTGTACACCAAAGCCGATATCCCTTCACTCGACCCTGACAGGCCTGTCGCCGACAAGGATATAGACGGGTATCTTGTGGCCAGCAAAGACCCGAAGAAAGGGTATGCGACCGGAGACGTGGTGTTTTTCGATGTTGGCGGATCCACCGGCGTGGAGCCTGGGGATGTTTTTGATATAATCGACAGCAGGAATGTGATTCGCAAAGACGGGAAAAAAGTAAAAGGTATTCCCAAGCTTATTGGAAAAGCGAAGATTATTTCTATCCAGGATAGCTCCAGCGTCGCGTTTATAACCAGGAGTGTTGACGCTATCTACGCTGGCGATGAGGTTTCCTACTCAAGAACGCGCTGATATAAAGTTTCGCCCACAGAATCGCCCCTCTTCTCTGAGGCCGGAGGCCGGTTATATATAGGCGATCTCTCTACGGCTCTCCCTGAATAACAACTTCGAGCTTGCTGATTACCTGGCGCAGAGCCTGCGCCTGAGCGGTCAAATCACGAATATCGCCTGCGCTTTGCTCGGCCCGGGACGCATTTTGTTGAGTTGTTTGATCCATCTGGTTCGCGGCCGTTTCGATCTGCTGTACTCCTTGCGCCTGTTCACCGCTTTTCTCCGAGATAGCTTGAACGGAACCGCCCACTTTGTCAGCCATTTCTGAAATCGTTTTAAGCGATTCGCCGACCTGTTTTACAAGCTGAGTCCCCTCTTTCGAAGACCGTTCAGAAGTTTCTATCAAAGTGGCCGTATCTTTGGCGGCGGTAGCCGATCTTTGAGCCAGGTTCCTTACCTCTTCAGCCACCACAGCGAATCCTTTTCCATGCTCTCCGGCTCGCGCCGCCTCCACTGCCGCGTTTAGCGCCAGCAGGTTTGTCTGAAAGGCTATCTCCTCGATGACTTTAAGTATCTTGGATATCTCCACGGAGTTTTCCGATATGGATCGCATGGCGCTGGTCGTCTTCTCCATCCTCTCGATGCCTTCAGACACACTCAGGTTTACCTCTTCCATCAGGCCGTTGGCCGATTTGGCGTCCAGGGCGTTCTGGCTGGCGGATTCGGAAAGCGAGGATAAAGTCGCCGTTGTCTCCTCCAGGGACGCCGCCTGTTCGGTGGTGGATTCGGCCATCGCCTGGCTTGTGTCGCTCATGCGGTCGGACGCGCTACCCAGTTTTGAAGAGCTTTCATTTAACTCTTTGACAATGCGCCGCAAGACCGAGCTTACAGAGCGGTTGGTGACAAGTATCAGCAGGCCGAACACAATTATCAGCTGGACTATGAAAAACAAGGATATTTCGATGATCTCTTTTTTAAGCTCGGCGTCTCTCTCTTCTAGCGACGCAAGCATATTGACGGCGCCATTTACACCACCCACTTTACCATCATGGCAGTCGAGGCAGTTTATGAGTCCCCCCCGGTTTTCGGAGATGATAAATGGGGTCACGGCCCTGAAATACCGCTTACCTTCTTTGCTTATTATCTCGTAATGGGGCTTGCCCGTTCTCAGAACCTCGTTTTCCACCTGATCCTGAGGTTTTTCCCCGGGGAGTCCTTCGCCAAACTGCTCTATCACAGAAGCGCTTCTAAACACCCTTATTTCTTCAATTCCTTTCGTCGTGGCGCTCATCAGTTTCAAAAACAGCTGGCGTTCATCAATCGTGTCTGTATGCATCATCGAGTTCAGGGAATTTAAAACGGAGTCGGCTATTCCTTCCGCGAAAGATTGGTACTCCTCAAAAACAAGATTTTGCTGTATTTTGTAAAACCAGGCGATGTTAACAAGCGAGAAAAAAGATATTATGGCGCCTATAATAATAATAAAGCGCATACCAAGTGTAAGTCTTTTAAACCAGCTCAAGTATAACCCCCTTTTATCCGGGAAAAGCGCCAGCCGGTAAAACGGCCATGTTCGAAAAGCTACTGGATGAGTATTTCCAAGCGTCTGTACTTATACTACAAAAAACTTATCCTTTGTAATAAATATAAAATCGGGTGAAAAAGCAGTTCCTGCTTTATACAGTAGATAAGGAATAGCCTGATATCTATAAGCGTCGTATGGGTAGAAACCTCTGAAAAAGAGCCGCTTAATTGTCGCTGAACAGATGACATTTGCAGGAGTTTTCCATAGGTTTCGAGTAGTAAATGAAGGTGATAAGAAAATTTAGCGAAAAAACAGTTGTTTTTCGTTTTGTTTTCGCCTATACTTGCCCAATAAGTTATAGGCAGGGAAAACAGGGAAAAAACGATGCATCTTACAAAACGGCAGAAATACATTTACGATTTTATCGTCTCGTTTATCGACGAGAAGGGCTACGCTCCCAGTATTGTCGAAATAGGGGAGCATTTCGGTCTTTCATCTCCGGCCACGGTTCATAAGCATCTTACCAACCTGGAGGCCAAAGGGCTGATAAGGCGGCTCAGGAATATGAGCCGGGCCATAGAGCTTGTCCCCCACGAAGCCGAAAGCGAGTCGTCTTTTGAGGTTCCACTGCTAGGTTACATAGCCGCAGGCTTGCCGCTTGAGACTTATCCTTTCGAAGAGAGCGTTTCTATTCCCGGCGACA
The DNA here is from genome assembly GCA_011052055.1 of Nitrospirota bacterium. GTDB lineage: Bacteria > Nitrospinota_A > UBA7883 > UBA7883 > UBA7883 > DRJW01. Next base: position 5,219 of record DRJW01000423.1, on the reverse strand, counting down.
TGCTTGGGAGAAACCGCACATATGTGCTCAAGGTCAAGGGCGATTCGATGATAGAAGAAGGCATCAACGACGGCGATTTTGTGATAGTGGACGAGCGTCAGCACGCCAACGACGGCGAAACTGTGGTCGCTCTGATAAATAAAGAGGGCGCAACATTGAAAAAGTTTTACCGTGAAGACAGCTTCATCCGTCTGCAACCGGCCAACTCTTCCATGGAGCCTATCATGGCTCCGGCGGATCAGGTGACAATCCAGGGGGTGGTTATAGGCCTCTTACGGAAATTCTAGTTTTCGTTTTCTCCTCCCGGCCTGTCAATTCAACCGGTTTTTGAAAATATGGGTGTTCACCTATATTCAGGGTTAAAGTAGTAAGATAACGTTAAAAAATATAACGGATATTTTATGAGCTCTGAATCTTCCACTGCTGAAAAAGAAACATCAAACAGCCCTTCTTTAAAAAAGGCGGATATCCCTGGGCCAGACAGCAACACCCTGGCGCTAGACCGGACGGTTCTCGCCAATGAAAGGACTTATCAAGCGTGGATCAGGACAGGGCTTTCGTTATTCATCGCGGGGCTTGGCGTCCTTAAATTTTTAAGAGATGAAATGCCGTTCTGGATATTAGTGGTAATTGCGACATTATTTATTCTGTTTAGCGCGATAGCCTTTCTCCTGGCCGCCTGGCGATATAGACATTTCCATTTACGAATAAAGCGTCTCGATATTGATGTGGTTCCGTCCTGGGTGGTGATAACCGCCAGCGTTTTCCTCGCCGCAAGCGCTCTGCTCGCGCTCGCAGGCTTGTCCATAAATATCTTTGGCTAGCCGGGAAAGACGTCTGGACTAATCGGCGGTATGAGGCTGATATGCAAAACACCATCACAAAAGAAATAGCGAGCCACCCGTCTGTAAAAAGAATGGACAGCCGTATTTCCTGGAAAAACCGGTGGGATCATATAACAGCGCGCGTCGGCGCAAACCGCGCAGGATACAGGGTGGAGCCGGGCCTTTACGCCATAGGGGCGCCAGACAGCGGCTCTCCTGTTCTGGTCACCGCAAATTACACTTTGAGCTTTGACGCTCTCCGTTCGTCGGTCAAAGGGATAAGCGCCTATATCCTGGTTCTCGACACGTTCGGCGTAAACGTCTGGCGCGCCGCCGTGTCCGGGAAAAAGAAAGTAGAATGTAGTTGCCGAAGCTGAAAAAAATATTTTCGCAGTTTAAAAAAACCTTAAGCAAGTTTTAAGGAGGTAGGAAATGGGTCATATCGCCGGTTCTAAAAATGACCTGGCGCCCCTTATTGACCGGCTGAACAAGTATCCGATCGGCCTTGTAGACAATAGTAAATTAAGAGAGATTCTATCGTTTCTTTTCGATGAGAAAGAGGCGTATGTCGCCTCCAGATTTCCGCTTGAGGAGACGACCCTGCCAGAGCTTGGCCGGCTTACCGGCGTCTCACAACAGGAGCTTTATCCCATCCTCGAATCGATGGCGGACAAGGGGCTGGTCATGGATCTGCCATATGCGGGGACGACATACTATCTTCTTATGCCAGGTTTTATCGGGTTTATGGAGTTTACCTTCATGAAAAACCGGTCTGACCTGCCCATGGAAAAACTGGCCCGCCTGATGTCGGAATATCTGTCTGACGCCTCGCAAAATGGAGAGGCGAACGAGTTTTTCGGCGGCAAAACACAGCTTACCCGCTCACTGGTCTACGACGATGCCGTTCCGGTGACATCCGAGATTACCAGCTATGACAACGCGCGCGAGATTATCAAAAACTCAGGTTTCGGAGCTGTCGCCTATTGCTATTGCCGGCATAAAAAAGAGCATCTGGGCAGGAAATGCAAGAGAGGGGCTCCAATAGACGGGATGTGCATTTCTTTAGGAACAGGCGCAAAGTTTCTGGCGAGGAGGGGGTTCGCCAAAGAGAAGAGCGTCGAAGAGCTTCTGGCGATTTTAAAGCGCGCCCGGTCATTAAACCTCACCCATATCACAGACAACGTCAGGGAAAAACCGTCTTTTATCTGCAACTGTTGCCGGTGTTGTTGTGAGCTGATGCATGGGGTTCATATGGGGTATTACGACGGAATCGCCAAGACCGGGTTTATGGCCGCGATAGATCCTGCGCTTTGCGATTACTGTGGCGCTTGCATGGCGGTCTGTAACGCCAAAGCTATCGGCCCGGCCAAAGCTATCGGCCCGGCCAAAGTGATTGGCGCGGCCAGAGATATAAACTTTGACACTCTTTCAGACCGTATCGCTCAAGTGAGGCGCTCTGTTTGTCTTGGATGCGGAGCCTGCGTTTCTGTGTGTAATAAAAAAGCGATCAAGATGGTTCCACGGAAAAGGCGAATCGTTCCTCCAAGAAAAAAAATCGGTCTTTTCATGCGTATCGCGTGGGAAAAAGGGAAGCTTGCGCCTTTTATCACCAGCAGGGCCAAAAGGCGCCTTCGTGAATTTTTCTCATGGAAAGCGTGGGACTAAGCAACCTGGCCCAGGCCAGATACAGAAAAGCCCTCCCGACGCTTTTAGCCAGGCGAGGGGAGGGGCTTTATGCCTAGTCGTCTTCTTTGTCGCTGTCGCTCGCGTCATCATGCCCGCTTTTACCGGCGCTATCTTCGTCATCATTCTCGTCTTTGCCGCCAGGCTTTTCTTCATCTTTGTCATCATCCGCGCTCAACCCGGCGCTATTGTCGTCAGAGCTGGTAGTCTGCTCCACTTCAAACGCTTCGTCGTTATCAAGACCCAGAGCGCCGGGGGCTACACCCAGTTTTCTGGCGATTTCGCCCCAGCCCATCCCGGAAAGACGCATATCAATCACTTCATCTAAAGTAAGGCCGGAGGCTTTGGCGAGTATTTTCGCTTTGTCCATCTGCTCGTCGCTCTCCAGAAGGTCCGATGAATCCTCATCGTTCGATATGAAATTGATCGTCCATTCTGTTTTCGCCGTGTCAATCACACCTTCAAGATTAACGTCATCGCCTTCAAGCGCCGACACATTAACCTGGGCCATCGTCTCGCCGGTCTTGATGTCGATTACCACCACTATGTAATCGCCTGCGGTGACATTGTTAAACTCGAATTTCCCATTCTCGTCAGTGGTTGTCACATAAACAACATTGCCGCCGGCGTCTACAAGCTGTACCGTAGCCGTCGTGTAGGCCTTGTCCGAATTGGCTGTGATGACCGGCGAAGTGGAGCGGGCTGTGGAGGCCCCGGACAGAGCCATCCGGCCAGAGATTCTGTTTCCACTGTCTGGCGAACCGCCCGATACCGCGCCTACCGTCCCACCTCCACCGCATGCCATCAACAGCGAAATAAGCGCCAGCAGGAAAAGTGAGCTAAAGGCCAATCTTAAATAATCTTTTGTTTTTTCTGTTATTTTCATGTCAATCTCCATCTCGACACCATTTCCTTGATAGCGGTTATTATCTGTTGACCGCTAGAGGAAGCAAATATGGCGCCAAACAGAAAAGGAATATAACTTCTTATAAAACAAGATGCAAACTTGGAGACTGGCGCATTATACTGATAAAAGCGTAATAATTAATAGCCACCTATAGTATATTAAAAGATACGACAGGCTTGCTATTTACTGGTATCTAGAGCGAGAATCGCCTCTGCCAGTTTCAGGTCTTCTTGCGATGTGATTTTAATATTGGCGCTCGATCCGTCTACCAAGAGCGCCTTAACGCCGAGCCGCTCTACCAGGCCAGCCTCGTCCGTTCCGGTGAATTTTTCAGCTCTGGCTTTGTTGACGGCGTTTTTCAGGATGGCGTATCTGAAGCATTGAGGAGTTTGAGCCAGCGCGATACCGGCACGCTTTAGAGTGCTTTGAACATATTCCCCGTTCACGGTTTTAACCGTATCAAAGGGGCGGATCGCGGTTATGGCGGCGCCTGACTCTCCAGCCGCTTTAGTAACATCTCCTATCATTTTTTGCGTTACAAAGGGGCGGACGCCATCGTGGACAACAACCAGCTCCGCGTCACCGGGCACATACCCCAGGCCAATTATCATCGATTCCTGCCGTGTGTCTCCCCCCTCGACAATTGCGGAGACCTTTGGGATCTTGTATTTTTCCACGATTTCAATCTTTGTATAATCAATTTCTCCCGGAGGGACGACGACGATAATCTCGTCGATCTGCGGCGCTTTTGACAGGCTAGTCAGCGCGCGCGCCAGGATAGGAATACCTTTAAGCTCAAGAAACTGTTTTTTTGTATCAGCTTTATTTTTATTAAACCTTTTGCCCGCCCCCCCGGCCGGAACGATCGCGACGGTTTTCATCGTCATTTAAAACCTTATCCGCCGTTTTGTATCCACTGGTTTTTTGGCGGCGTTGGCGATTATTATGTCGAGATCCCAATCAAGGTTTAATTTAACCTGCTCGCCGTTTTTCATCCGGTACAAAAGGCGCCCCTTCTCAAGGCCAAACTCGAACAGCTCTTTTGTAATAGCCACGTCCATTTCACAATAATCGGCTACCTGCTCATGTTTCCCCTCTTTCCACCATTTAAGAGACACGAGCCCGTCTGCGGTTTTCTGCTTGCCTAAAGTCTCCTGGGCCAGATGGTTCAGACTTAGCCTGTATCCGAGCCGCTTTCTGATATCCGACAAGATGTCAAACGATTTGGCTTGTCTGGCAAGGTCGATATCCGTATATCCCTTGAGCGCCCCATAATCGAACCATTCATGATTGAATCCGACTACAAGGTCGGCGGAAAGGAGTTTTTCCACGAGCCGGTTGACATCCTTCTCCCAGTATCGGATATATCTTTTCTCTTGCGAATCGTAGACGACGCCGACCGCAAGCTCCATCAGATGGACGTTGCCCCATCCTCCGACTTCCTCCGCGCTCTTTTTTGTCTCCAGATCGAAGAAAAGTATTCTTCTTTGAGGCGCCGGATCGTAATATCCGGAGTTTACATCCGGCTCAGGCGCGGGACCAAATGGCAGTAGAGGCGCTTTTTCCCCGGCTTTCTGGTTATCTTTTCCGGTTGGAGCGGTTTTTTTGATAGGCACAGAGCAATTAAAACACTACGCCTGCGCGGAGCGGTTTCTCAACAGATGGTCGGCTATCGTTACAAGGGTCATCGCTTCCGCCACCGGGACAGCCCTTGGAAGCACGCACGGGTCGTGGCGCCCCTCCACTTTTATGGTCGTCTCCTTGTTGTCATTGTCGATGGTTTTCTGCTCTTTTAAGATGGACGG
>DRJW01000422.1 GCA_011052055.1 Nitrospirota bacterium | reverse complement strand
TCACTCCAGAAAAACGCTCTGCTCTCCAACGATTCGCTCGATTTTGCCTATCAGGCCGTCATCGGCGCTGACACCGCCGCTTACCCGCATGGCAAGCTCCCCTTTGCCCGGCACGCGGAAATGGAGGATTACGTCAGACGCGCCTTTACAATCTGTAAAAGCGCCTTTTAGCTCCTTTAGAGTCTCTTCTTCCAGGCCGGGGGTCTGGATATGGACATGAATAGAATTGGTGAACTTTTTCTTGGCCTCGGTGATCGGGAAAATTTCATTAGCGATGATTTTCACCCCCTTCTCCTCATCCGCGTCAATCAAGCCGGTTATAAAAATCGGCTCCTCGCCATTTATAAGCTCAATATATTTTATGTATGTTTTCGGCCAGGCTATGATTTCCACCACACCTTGAAGGTCTTCTAAAGTAAAAAGAGCAAAACTGTCGCCGTTTTTTGTGTTTTTTTCCTTGCGGCTTATCACCATGCCGCCTATATGGACTTCCGCCTTGTTCGGCGCGTTTTCAATGGTGGCGGTGGTGTAATTGGCAAGGCGTCTCAAGTCGCTCACGTACTCGTTTAGAGGATGTCCTGAGATATAAAATCCCAGAGCCTGTTTTTCATAGACCAGTCTCTCTTTTTCAGGCCATTCGGCCGCCTTGCTGAAATTTGCGCCAGCCTCTTCGTCCTGAACAGAGCCGTGGGCGCCGAAAATACTCACCTGGCCCACATCCCTGTCGCGCTGGGTTTTCTGGGCGACGCTTATAACCTCCTCGACGCTATTAAAAAGAGCGGCCCTCGTGTTCCCCGTAAAGTCAAAAGCCCCGCACTTTACCAGCGCTTCAAGGGCGCGTTTATTCACGGCGGACGACCCTATCGATTCGGCGAAATCCAACATCGATAAAAATTCTCCATGGGCCTTGCGGGCGCTTATAATGGCTTTCGCCGCCGCCGCTCCGATCCCTTTGATCGCCGCCAGGCCAAAACGGATCGAGCCTTCCAAAACGGCAAAGTCCATCATCGACCGGTTTATATCGGGGGGTGTTATCTCGATATCCCTGTCCCTGCACTCCTGGATATATCGTATGACCTTATCGGTGTTGTCCATTTCCGAAGAGATGAGAGCGGCCATGTACTCGGCTGTGAAATGCGCTTTAAGATAGGCGGTCTGGTAGGCCACCAGGGCATAGCAGGCGGAATGGGATTTGTTGAAACCGTATTCCCCGAACTTCTCCAACTGCGTCCACAGCTTTTCTATTTTCGCGCTGTTATGCTTTCTGGACACGGCTGATGTAACGAATTTCTCCCTGATGCGCGCCATCATGTCCATATCCTTTTTACCCATCGCTTTTCGCAGGGAGTCGGCCTCTCCCAACGAGAAACCTGCCAGGATATTGGCTATTTTCATCACCTGCTCCTGGTAAACAGGCACACCGTATGTCTCGCCCAGGATCGGCTCTAGCTCTTTAAAATCGAACCGGACTTTCTCGTGGCCATGTTTTCTGCGCACGTAAAGATCGGCCATTCCCGATTGTATCGGGCCAGGCCGGAAAAGAGCGACAAGCGCGATGATATCCTGGAAATTGGTCGGTTTCATTTTCCTCATCAGGTCGCGCATCCCGGTCGATTCAAGCTGGAAAACGCCGAGAGTGTTCGCGTTTCGCATAAGGGAAAAGGTCTGTTGATCGTCCAGGGCGATGGAGTCTATACTAAACTCAGGATCGTGATTCAGCCTTATCTGGTCTATGCTGTTTTTTATCACCGTAAGCGTTCTCAGCCCCAGAAAGTCCATCTTCAGCAAGCCAAGCCTTTCGATATCCTTCATTTTGTACTGGGTCGTTATTTCACCGGTGTTTGTTTTGAATACGGGCATGAAATCAATAAGAGGCTTGGGGCTTATCACAACTCCTGCGGCGTGAGTGGAGGCGTGCCTTGCCGTTCCCTCCAGAGAGCGGGATATCCTCAACAGCTTTTCGACCTGCGGATCTTCTTTTTCGAGGTTTTTGAGGCGCGGCTCTTCTTTGAGAGCTTTGTCGATCGTCATTTTCAGATTGTGAGGGATCAGTTTGGCGATTTTGTCAGCCTGAGCGTAGGGCATGTCCATAACCCGCGCCACATCACGCACGACCGCCTTTGCTTTCATGGCGCCGAAAGTTATTATCTGGGTCACATAGCCTTCGCCTCCATATTTCTGTTTTACATAATCGATGACCTCCGAACGGCGATCCATGCAAAAATCGATATCTATATCCGGCATGGAAATACGCTCTGGATTAAGGAACCGCTCGAAAATCAGACCATACTCGATAGGATCCAGCTCGGTGATACGCAAGGCGTAAGCCACCATCGAGCCTGCGGCCGAGCCACGCCCGGGGCCCACCGGAATCTTTTTTTCGCGGGCGTATTTTATAAAATCCCAGGTGATGAGAAAGTAGCCGGAAAAACCCATTTGCCGGACGATGGACGCTTCCCATTTGAGACGTTTTAAATACCGTTCTTTTTTCTCGCCGGAAAACTCGTCCCCTTTTTTCGCCGATTCGATGAACCTTCGCTCAAGGCCGCTTATCGCGAGTTGCTCAAGCCAGTTATCGATGTTCGTATCACCGGGCGCCGGGAACACGGGGAGGTGGTATTTCCCGCTTTCGATGGAAAGGTTGCACTGCCCTGCTATTTCAACCGTGTTTTTTATCGCAGAAGGAACCTCCTTGAAAAGCGCCTTCATCTCTTCCGCCGATTTCACATAAAACTGGTCTCCGTCATACCGGAGCCTGACTTCGTCTTTCAACAGCTTGCCCGTCCCTATGCATAAAAGGGCGTCGTGAGCCTCGGCGTCTTCACGGGCGAGGTAATGCGCGTCGTTGGTTGCGACAAGGGGCAGGCCGGTCTTTTGCGCAAGCTCGATCATTTTTCTGTTCACATCCCGTTGGAGCTGTATACCGTGGTCTTGCAACTCAAGGTAAAACCTGCCGGGGAAAACCTGGTTATAAAAATCGGCCGCGTCTTCGGCTTTATCCGGTTGGTCTTTGGCCAGGGCCTGGGCGATTTCTCCTTGCAGGCAGGCGGACAAGGCGATCAGACCGCCGGAGTTGGCCTCTAGCAGTTGTTTATCTATCCTTGGTTTGTAGTAGTACCCCTCGGTATAACCGGCTGAAACGAGCGCGCAAAGGTTCCTGTATCCTTTCTCGTCCTGGGCGAGGAGCACAAGATGGCTCGACCTGTCTGCGCTCGATTTAGACGAGACCGGGGATTTGTCGAATCTGCTGGCGGGAGCGACGTAAACCTCGCAACCGATGATCGGCTTTACGCCCGAATCCATCGCTTTTGTGTAGAATTCTATGGCGCCGAACATCGCGCCGTGATCTGTTACGGCGATAGCCGGCATTTTCATCCGCTCCGCTTTGGCAAGAAGCGGGCCGAAATGAATGGCCCCGTCGAGGAGACTGTACTGGCTGTGAAGATGCAAATGCACGAAATCGCTATGCTTCATTTCAGCGCTCCGGCCCAGGCCCGGATCGGCCCGGTGGGTATGGTTTGAGTCAAATAATTAGAAGCTTAACACAAGAGGCGGACGCGCGCCGTGTGGTTTCGACCGCCTCTTGAAAAGCCTAGTAATCCTGATCCGAAACGGTATCGACACTCAGGTGGTCGCTGTCGGGATCGAAAGAGTCGTCTACCTCTTCTTTAATTGGAAAATCGTCTGTGGTCTCAACCAGATTTTCCTCCTCGGTTTCAAAAGCGGGAACCTCTACCTGTCTGGCGGTTTTGCCGGCCTGCCTTTTAGGGGCCCTCTTCTGGTTCGAGCCGCATTTGGGGCAAATAGGCTTCGGGGCGCCCATGTTATAAAATTTTGTCGCGCAATGGAAACAGGTGAATTTCTTTCCGTATTTCGGATGCGTCATAACCGCTCCGTCTCCTTTTTTCTGGTTAAACTTGGATAGTGATACCCAAACCTGCGCGAAAAGGCAACAAGTTTTTTTGTCCCGGCGAAGTGGCCAGGACTAAGGGCGGGTTATTCCCACTCTATGGTGCCCGGCGGTTTGGATGTAATGTCGAGAACCACCCTGTTTATCCCCCTGACTTCGCCGATTATGCGGTTGGAAATCATGGCCAGGATGTCATGGGGTATGTTGGCCCAGTCGGCCGTCATGGCGTCGTGGCTGGTTACGGCGCGGATGGCCAGAACGCTCTCATAAGTGCGCTCATCGCCCATAACGCCGACAGACTTAACAGGTAGCAGAACGCAAAACGCCTGCCACACCTTGTCGTGCCACCCTTGTTTTACAAGCTCTTCGATCAAAATAGCGTCCGCTTTTCTCAGCAGGTCGCATCGCTCTTTGGTCACCTCACCTATCATACGGATCGCAAGGCCGGGGCCGGGGAAAGGATGGCGCCACACAAGGCTTCTTGGCATGCCCAGCTCTTCTCCCAACACACGCACTTCGTCTTTAAAAAGCTCTCTTAGCGGCTCTATGAGATCAAGATGAAGTTTATCGCCAAGCGCGAGGTTATGGTGGGTCTTGATTACCGCCGACGGGCCTTTGAGACTGACAGACTCTATGACATCTGGATATAAAGTACCCTGCGCCAGAAATTTTATATTTTCCAGCTTACTTGCCTGCTCGACGAACACGTCGACGAAAGCGGGGCCGATAATCTTTCTTTTCTCCTGAGGATCCACTACCCCTTTGAGTTTGTCCAAAAAGAGTTTTTCCGCATCGGCCATAATCACTTTTATATCAAAATGCTCCGCATAGGAGGTCATCACCATCTCAACCTCTCCCTGGCGCAAGAGCCCGTTGTTCACAAAAACACATGTCAGCTGATCGCCTATCGCTTCATGTAAAAGCCGGGCCACCACGGACGAGTCGACCCCGCCAGATAAAGCGCACAGCACGTTGGCCTCCCCCACGCGCTCTTTTATCGACTCGATGGAGCTTTCGATAAAAGACCTCATCGTCCAGTCGCCACAAAGACCGGCTATCTTGAACAGAAAATTTTCCAGTATCGCAGAGCCGTTTGGCGTATGGGCCACTTCTGGATGAAACTGGATGCCGTAAAGCCGTCTTTGTCTTTGCTCCATCGCCGCCACGCCAGAGCTTTTCGTATGGCCGATCCGGACAAAACCGCCGGGCGCGCTCTCGATTCTGTCGCCGTGGCTCATCCACACGTCCTGCTCGTCCGTCAGGCCGTGAAAAAGCGGGGACGACCCATCGCATTGCATCCGGGCATACCCGTATTCTCTGGTTTTCGACTCTCCCACATCTCCGCCCAGCAAGCTTGTCATAAGTTGCATGCCGTAACATATGCCCAGGATCGGAATTCCCAGATCGAAAATTGCAGGGTCTATCGTCGGGGCGTCGGGATCGGAGACATTGCCGGGGCCGCCAGACAGGATGATCCCCCCGGCGCCGAAAGAGGCGATCATATCGAGCCCCACATGGAACGGGTGGATTTCGCAGTAGACCTTCAATTCACGAACACGCCGGGCGATAAGCTGGGTGTATTGTGAGCCGAAATCGAGTATGAGGATTTTTTCTTTGGAAGTGGCGCTCATTGCTGGGAAGAGTAGTTCGGCGCTTCTTTGGTCACCTGCACGTCGTGAACATGGCTTTCCTTAAGTCCTGCTGATGAAATGCGTAAAAACCGGCCTTTCTTTTTAAGCTCGGCTATGTCACAAGAGCCGCAATATCCCATTCCAGAGCGAAGCCCCCCTATCAGCTGGTGCACCACAAAGCTTAAATCCCCTTTATACGCCACCCGCCCCTCGACGCCTTCCGGCACAAGCTTGACCCCGGACAGCGTGGAATCCTGAAAATAACGGTCCGCGCTTCCATCCGTCATGGCGCCGATCGATCCCATCCCGCGATATTCCTTGTAGACGCGCCCCTGGAACAAGACTTTCTCTCCCGGCGATTCATCCACTCCCGCGAACAAAGAGCCGATCATAACAAGGTCGGCCCCTGCGGCGAGGGCTTTGACTATATCACCCGAATGCTTGACGCCGCCATCGGCGATAATCGGGATTCGGTTTTTGGAAGCCTCTACAGCGCAATCGTTTATGGCCGTGATCTGCGGAACACCTACGCCCGCCACAATCCGCGTGGTGCAGATTGAGCCGGGGCCGATACCGACTTTGATGGCGCTCGCGCCCGCTTGTATCAAGTCGCGTGTCGCCTCTGCGGTCGCCACGTTGCCTGCGATAATCTGCACAGCTTTCGACCGGGCCCGCAGAGCCTTCACCGAATCGATCACAGCTTTAGTGTGTCCATGGGCTGTGTCGATCACAATGACATCACAACCGTATTTAAGAAGCTCAACGGCTCTTTTAAGCCCGTCCGGCCCGGCCCCGACCGCTCCTCCCACTCTTAACCGGCCTTTTTTGTCTTTGGCCGCATTAGGGTGCTTCTGGCTTTCTTCGATATCCTTGATGGTCATAAGACCGGCCAGCGCGCCTTTTTTATCTATTATCAGAAGTTTTTCTATTTTCCTCTCGTGCAGAATCTTTTTGGCCTGCTCTATAGACGTGCCCTCTTTAGCGGTTATAAGATTCGCTCCGGTGGTCATAAAGTCGCTTACCGGCTTTTCCATATCGGTCACAAAACGCATATCGCGGTTCGACAATATCCCCACCAGTTTGCCAGAGCTTGTCACCGGGAAACCGGAGAACCGGTATTTCTCCGACAATTTCAACGCCTCCCCTATCTTCCGCCCCCTGTCAAGGGTTATAGGATCGACGATCATTCCAGTCACGTGGCGCTTTACTTTGTCGATTTCTTTTCTTTGCTTTTCTATCGTCTGGTTTTTGTGGATGACGCCCAGACCACCTTCAAGCGCCAGGGCAATGGCGAGGCGGCCCTCGGTCACCGTATCCATCGGGGCGGAAATCAGCGGAATATTCAGGCCGACACGTTTCGTAAGAATTGCGCGAGTATCAACCTCTGCGGGAAGAACTTCCGAAAGGTTGGGCGCAAGGAGCACATCGTCGAAAGTGAGCGCCAGTTTGATATCTCTGAATTTATCTTTCACATCCAGTCTCTCTTACAATTAAAACCTCTCGGCGCGCTGTCAGCGGCTGTCAGCGGCTTTGAGCGCGCGTTTAGATATTTATAGTGAAAGCCAATCCCTTAAGCAAGCTTTTTACTTAAGGGAGCCTCTAAAAAGCGCTTTTCCACGTCATATCGTCCTGTTCGGAAGTCAATTACCCCCCGTCCCGTCGTCCTGTCACCCCGGCCTCCAAGAGCCGGGGTCTCCGAGATCCCGCGTCAAGCGCGGGATGACGTTTTACACCACCCGACAAATTTCTCCCCCTTTGCGAGGGGGAGTGGCCGATAGGCCGAGGGGGTGTTCTATCTATTTCTCTTAGTGAACGCCACCCCGTCCCGCCGTCCTGAGGGAACCGAAGGACCTTGCCTTTTTCTTTTGAACACCTCCCCTTAATCCCCTCCTCAGACAAGGAGGGGAAAGTTTTACGCGGGATGACGTTTTGCACCCTCCCCGTTACGGCTGTGGCCCGGCCACGTTACGGGTGTGGCCCAGCCACGTTACGGGTGTGGCCCGTGACTGGCGCAGAGCAGCCCTCTCCCTTGAGGGGAGAGGGCTGGGTGAGGGTGGGATGACATGATC
>DRJW01000421.1 GCA_011052055.1 Nitrospirota bacterium | reverse complement strand
TAGTTACTACTACGCTTGCGGCTATTTTGTCTCGCCGCCTCGCCTGACGACTTTTCGCTCGATTTCGCTACGAAAGCAATTTTTAGAGGCTCCCTCATTCGAATTATTTACTGCTATAAGGCATTTAATCATATTATCAACAGATACGCCTGCATAAAAGCGCCGGGTAGCGCACAGGTTTGACTTAAGGGCGCCTCTAAAAATCCATTTCTGCTACAATCGGCTGTAAAAGGCGCCATCCAATATAGATAACAGGAACGATGCGGATTGGAATAGACGCGAGGAAGATAGCCGATTCGGGTATAGGGCGATATACTGAAAACCTTATCGAAAAACTTCTGGAAATAGACCGCCTCAACGAGTATGTACTCTTTTTCCAACCGGAAGATTCGCCAAACTACGATTATCCGGGCGGAAATGTCAGAAAAGTTATCGAGCGGGCCGGGAAATATTCTCTGGCGGAGCACTGGGCGCTGGCCCGGCAGGCGGAAAAACTTGAGCTGGATATTTTTCACGCCACCCACTATGTTTTGCCCCGGTTTTTAAAATGCCGGTCGGTGGTCACAATCCACGATGTCATCCATCTTATCGACCCTTCATTCGGCTTTATCGCCCGCGCCTATGCGAGAGCAATGATACGTTCAGCTATCTCTAGATCTGAAATAGTCATAACCGTCTCAAACCAGACCAGAGACGATCTTTTGTCTATGTTTTCGGCGCCCCCCTCGAAGATAAACGTGATATACAACGGAGGCGGCTCTGATTTTCTGCCCATAGCCAGGGACAGGCTGGATCGAACGCTTGCCGGGATGGGTCTTGAACAAGGATATTATCTTTTCGTAGGCTCCGACCGCCCGCACAAAAACCTGAAAGCTGTCGAGGGATCTCTTGGCGCTATGCGCGCCGACACCCGGTTTGTGGTTGTGGGAAGGGTTAAACAGAGCGAAAAAAAGAGGTATGAAAAGTTTGGCGCGCGCGTAAAATTTTTCGAAAAAGTGGACAAGCAAAAAATGGAGGCTCTCTATTGCGGGACTGCCGCGCTGTTGTTCCCTTCATACCACGAAGGTTTCGGCCTTCCGCCGTTAGAGGCGATGGCATGCGGCGCGCCGGTGGTGGCCTCTAACAGGTCGGCCATCCCGGAAGTGACCGGGAGCGCGGCGATACTTATAGACCCGGACGATATCGAGGCGATGGCCCGCGCTCTTGGAAAAATAAGAGACGACATGGATGAGAGACGAAGACTTATAGAGGCGGGCGTTAAAAGAGTGGCGGAATTTTCGTGGGAGAAGACGGCGCGCGCGACGCTGGAGCTTTACGAGAGAGCCATGAGATGAAAATCGCCCTGGTTCACGACTGGCTCACCGGAATGCGCGGCGGCGAGAACTGTCTGGAGGCCTTTTGCCAGATGTTTCCCGGCGCCGACATATATACGCTCATCCATATTCCCGGCTCCGTGTCACAAGAGATAGAAAAGCACAAGATATACACATCTTTCATCCAGCGCATGCCCGGAGCGAGACGCCGGTACAGATGGTTTTTGCCGCTGATGCCAAGGGCTATCGAGTCGTTTAAGCTTGAAGGATATGACCTCGTTTTGTCGTCGAGCCATTGCGTCGCCAAAGGCGTAAAGCCGCAGGGCGCCCCCCATCTTTGCTATTGCCACACGCCCATGCGCTACGCCTGGGATATGTACAGCCACTACTTCAACCGCGAGCGGTATTCGTGGCCGACTCTTTGCGCCATAGAAAAGATAATGCCCGGTTTGCGGCGGTGGGATCAGTTAACCGTAGCAAGGGTGGATCGGTTCGTCGCCAACTCGCATAACGTCGCCGAAAGGATAAAGAGGATTTACGGCGCCGAATCGGATGTGGTTTATCCTCCTGTAGATGTCGATTTTTACAGACAGGCTCCCGTCTCCGGCAAGCGGGAGGGATACCTGGTCGTCTCGGCTTTTGCGCCATACAAGAAGATAGACCTTGCGATCAAAGTGTTTAACGAGCGAGGCGAGCGACTGCTGATAGTAGGCGCTGGAGAAGACAGGGCGAGGCTCAAGGCGATGGCGGGGCCGACCATACAATTTGAAAAACCGGTGAGCCGCGAGAGGCTCCGGGAGCTTTACTCGAAAGCTACGGCTCTGATTTATCCCGGCGAGGAGGATTTTGGCATTATCCCTGTCGAGGCTATGGCCTGCGGGACGCCGGTGATAGCCTACGGGAGAGGGGGGGCGCTGGAGACGGTGATACCTCTTCGCGACAGCTTCACCGAAAACCCGACGGGTGTCTATTTTGACAACCAGGCGCCAGACAGTCTCAACAGCGCCATCAATAAATTCGAGAGCGACGCGGACAAGTTTAAAGAGGAGGCTTTGCGAGGACATGCAGAAAAATTTTCCGCAAAATTGTTCGAAGAGAAAATGGAGAAAGTTATAAACGATTTTCTTTCTTAAAGACAGAGAAAGAAGAAAGGAAGAAATGGGTCAAGTCTTGTATTTTGACTTTTTTATTTGCGCCTGCATGGCCACCCGGGGGCGAGTGACCCTCACGTCCGCCAATGTGCGCGGGGTGTCAGGGGAGCCTCTAATAATCCATTTCTGCTACAATCGGCTGTAAAAGGCGCCATGCTTCGTTGCCGAGTCAAATTCGTTGACGAGTCAAATTCGTCC
>DRJW01000420.1 GCA_011052055.1 Nitrospirota bacterium | reverse complement strand
GCCTTGCAAACCCTGGTAATATTTTAATCATCAGCAAAACGACCGCGCTACCCAATAATATAAAACCAATGACCCCCTGGTCAGTCAAGACTTCAAGATAATCGTTGTGGGCGTGATCGTAGTACCCTTTAAGCGAGCCATCTTCATACATCGGAAAAATATACTTGAAAGTACCGGCGCCAGAACCGAACAAAGGGTAGTTGCCCGACAATTCAAGCGCCGGGCTCCATACGTTGGTTCGCGCGGCTATGTTGCCACCTGTAGCCTCATACCTGTCCGGCAGGCTACCCAGCCCAAGCCAGAGCGAGGCGACAAGAGCCATCACCAGGATAAATGGAGCGAAACGCGCCTCGCCGCTACTGCGCCCCTTAACCAAAACGGCGACAAAAAACCCGATAAACAACGCGGCGAACATCGACGCTACGCCTCCACGCGAGCCACTTAAAAACAGAGCGGCGAACATGATTAAAAGATAAACGGCTATTCGCCCTTCGCCTTCCAGAACAAAAGAGAAAAAAGTGCGGATTCTTACTTTTAAATTAGGATAATAACGCGCTCTCCCCCGCCCCGCCATGAGCAGGCCCAAAGTAAGCGGAATAACAATCTCCAGATGTCCGGCCAGGTGGTTGCGATTGATAAATGTGCCTGTGACAAACCCGCGATAATGCTCTTTAGGACTCCACCAGATATATTCTATCCCGGTAAGTGTGTTAAACAACCCATAAACCGCCACCGCCAGGCCGACAAGCATCATGGCTACCGCTAGTAGCCGTATTCTTCGATGGCTGTCCACAAGAACAAGAACCATAAAAAAAATGGTGACATATGAGCAATACTTAAGAAACTCCGCCAAGGTTGTTTCACGGTCGACGCTGATCGATATCAAGGCGGAAGGCTCGATTCCTAATGCGTATGAATATAGCTCAAATGAAGCGGAACTCAGAATTTTGACAAGCTCAGCCGGCAGAGGAACCGCTTGAAACAGAGTATATAACAGCCAAACACACAAAAACATAAGTGGTGTCCTGGCATGCCTGACTGTCGGAGAAAGGTTGAATGGGCGATTCCAATGGCTTGCCAGCCAGAGGCTAAGGATGGAGAATGCTCCTGCTTCCAATATTGCCCATGCCCATGGGCGGTTGCTACCAAGCGGCAGGGGAGCAAAGACGACCAACGCAACCAGCGCAAGAAAAAGTTTTCTGTTGTTTTTCATGGCTTCTGGTTTACTCATAGTAACCGCGTATAATTATGTTAAAAAAAGACTGCGCTAAATTTAGCGCTCAACGTTTATTAAACTTTTTTAGCGCGCGCCTCAACTTTTTTTCGTTGTGCTCTTGCGTAATTAATGGACGCAGATTCCCCTCCCAACCAAGCCACACAGCGGTATCTATCACACGGCCAGATTGTTTCCCGTGGTTCAACGAGCGCGCGATGATCTTGTTGAGTTGCTCTTTTAGCTGGGCTGGTAACGTGCTCCAAAGCGCTATACCCATCCCTATCACCTTAAGCCTCGCAACCTCCTCCCATGGCCCAAACACTATCGCCTTATCCATCGAATCGAATGTCTCCTTACCTACCTCCTGATTCAAAACCTTGCTATAGGCCAGTTGAGCCCACATAAAAGAGCTGGAAGGCCGCATGGTTAACGCCAGCCGGAAATATTCAATCGCCCTGGAGCGATATCGACGCGCCTCACGAGTCCATACCGGTAAACCCATGGCCCGCCACTCGTTCAACCTGCCGATATCATAAGCGTAATCAGCGTTTATGGAATTCAGGCTATGCGCTTTCAGGAGATTGTCGCTAACGCCTTCCCAGGCGACCCCGTTGTATTTGCCGGTATCACGCTCCAATAGGGCCATCGCGCGTCTTGGCCCCAGACTAGCGAGGTTGGCCAATCCCCAGGTCCCGGCCCAAAAAAGAAGATATCCCAGCACAGCTATCGAAACTGCTATCGCGGCCTGCCGGGTCATACGAGCGCTCCACCCAAGGTTATCGGATCAGAATCGCGCGCAACGCTATCAACACCGGCGGAGGCATGGCTGTCAAAATCCATTTACTATGCTCTTACTCCAACGTGTCAAGGGCGGCCTACAGAAACAAACTTGTGGGGATCCCACCCTGGAATCTTGCCACAGCTACGCAGAATCCTTGTCGAGGTAACTCCCATAATCGTAATAAGCGCTTCCATAACCGCCTAAATCACGCGGGCTGACATGAGTCAGAACTGCGCCGACCGGATTTAGATGAATCGCTTTAAAACGTTTAAGCGCGCCTTTCGCCATGCTACGGGTGGTAGAATCCGCCTTTACAACCAGTAACGAGCAATCGGCCAGATGGGATATCACCAGGGCGTCGCTAAACAGAATAACAGGCGCGGTATCTATGACGATATAATCATATTTTGTTTTCAATTCATCCAGCGTACTACTGAATTTCCTGGATGAGAGAATTTCAAGCGGGTTGGACGCCGAAACCTTGCTGGAAAGATAACTCAAATTGTTATGCTCAGAGTCTTTTATGACAGTCTCTTCAATTGTCGCCTGTCCCGATATAATACTGGCAAGCCCCGAAGACCCGTTCAGTCCCATCATTTTAACTTGTGAAGGTTTCCGCAGATCCGCCTCAACCAAAAGTGTGCGTCCAATCTGGCTGAACGAAAGCGCTATGGAACAACTTAAGGTTGTCTTTCCCTCTGACGGAACCGCCGACGTTACAATAATTGTTTTGGGCGGATGATCCAAATTGGAAAACAATATACTTGTTCGAATGTTTCGTATCATCTCGGTGAATGGCTCTAAGGACTTGGTCAAGATATCCCGTCTGGCTAATAACCTTTCCATATCGCCTTTGCTCATTAGCGGAACAGTCCCCAAAACAGGCAAACGAAGATCCCGCTCCAGATCATCCGGGTTCTTAAAGGTGTTGTCGAGGTGCTCGCGTACGAAAGCCAGCGACACACCCATAAACAACCCTACAAACATGGCAAGAAGCGTTACGAGCGCTTTTTTTGGCTTAACGGGCCTAACCGGCGGTTGCGCCTGGTCTATGATGCGCACATTGGTTACATCAGTATTACCCACGATATTGGTTTCCTTGGACCGCGTCAAAAATATGTCATAAAGCTGGCGATTGGTGGATACGTTACGCTCCAGCTTGGCAAGCTCAAATTCCTTGCCCGTGTTCCGGCGCATTTTAGATTTCATTTTCTCACTTAAAACAAGCAGGCGTCGTTCGTTCTCTTTGGCCACCTCGTACTCTTTGTGGATGCCCTCCACTACTTTAGCTATCTCCTGCTTCAGATGAACTTGCGCCTCTTTCAGATCAGATTTCGCGGCAATTATCTTTGGATGCTTGTCGCCGTACCTATCCTCAAGCTCTCCCACTTGCCGCACCAGAAGAGCTTCCTCCTCTTTGAGTCTCTGTATTAAACTATTCTCCAGCACAGGGCGCAGTGAGTCATAGCTACTCCCGCCACGTTTGATCTCCAGCACCTGGTTGTATCTGATTTCAGCTTCTATAAAGGTTGCCTGGGCTTTGACAAGTTGCTCGGTTAGTCCAGAAAGCTTTGTGCTCACTATATCCTGCCGGCTTTTTGTGTCTATCACTCCCTCGCGGACCTGAAATTCCTGTAGCGATTTCTCCGAAAGGGCAAGCTTCCGGCGCAAATCCACCAGCCTGGAGGTGAGCCAGGAGGTGGCCTGTTTTACAACAGACAGCCGCGACTCCAAACCCAACTCCATATACGCAGTGGCGACGGCGTTGGCTATATCAGCGGCTAACCGGGGATCGTAGGAGTCGAATTTTATCGACATGATCTGGCTGTTTTTCTCGGTCCCTATAGAAAGTTTATCCTGAAATGTCTTCATAAGTTTCGCCTGGGCTTCTTGAGCCGGCAACGAAAGCGGCGCCACTCTGGCTCTCAGTTGCGCGCTCACAGAAAGAGGGCGCCCCATGTGAAATTCCATGGCGGCTTCTATCTCGTCAGAAATTTGGTTTTGATCCGGTGGAACAGAAAAAATCCCCCATTCCAGAAAATACTCGGTCAATGGCTCTGGAATCCAATCCTTCCAGTCGAAAACAAGCGCGCTACTTCCCTCGCCGATGAACTCAGGGTTGTCATATAGCTTGAGCTTGAATATCACCGCTTCGGCGACTGACCGGCTGTGGATAATTTCATTCTGCGTTTCATAGAAAAACGTTATGTTATTCGCGCTTGACATAGGGTCTAATGAAACTATTTTCGGTTGCTCCGGCTCGACCAGCATCGTGACTGTCGCGCGATAGGTGGGTTTTATGGAAAACGCCGTTAAGGCGCCAATCAAGGTGCAGACAAAAACCATCCCACAAATGCCCCATTTGTGCCGCGCTATTATATGCCAATACTCGGCGAGGTTTATCTCCTCATTATCAAAATTCTCGTCGGAGTAAACTTTTACTTCTGAATAGTCGGCATGCGCGGCCCCCCTGGATTCAGCGCGCTGATGACCGTTATCGGGATGTGATAGAATGGTGATTCGCCTGGAAGCCAGGCTCCCGTAGTTTTTTAACTCATTAAAAGGAAACCATCTTTCCATTCCCTCTTTTTTAATGAACGTGTCAGCTCCAAACATTCCTGATAAATACGCTTGCGCTAACTCAGTGTAGGATAGAGGTCCTATATCGTCAGAGCCTTTCTTGTAGTACCACGACCCCATTAACACTCTCCTCTATAAACACAAACAGGTGTGCATGCTTCCTGATCCTGCAGTATAAAAAGCTACCTAGAAGAAGCTTTCCCCAATAGATATAACATCGCCAGGATTAACGGGGGTGGAAAGATCCACCGGATACAAGGGCTCATCCGGGTTTTTTTCTTGAATAAGTTTGATTTTTTTCTTCGCCGCGCGCTCGGTGAAACCACCAGCCAGCGCAATGCCTTTTTGAACGGTCAAACCATCAATGTACTTATATCCTCCAGGCTCTTTGACCTCTCCCTCTACAAAAAACATCCTGTACTCCAGGATTGAAACAGTAACCTTCGGCTTTTTCATGTAGCCGTCAAGAAGCATTTTCGTCAGGCGCTTCTCAAGCCCCGCAGACGTGATGCCAAGGACATCGACCACTCCTAAAAGCGGAAATGAGATTGTGCCGTTGGAGCCGACACGAACATTCTCCAGGTTAAGATCCTCCTCACCAAAAACCTTGATGCTAAGAAGGTCGCCAGCCCCGATACGATACCCGGTAAAGCCGGAGGCGGTTGAGATAAGAGAAAAAAATATAAAAGCAGTAACTATCTGGACAAAAAAGGCTTTATTTACCTCAAACTCGGCAAATATCATTGTCCTCATAAAGTCTTCAGGGCTATCTTAAGCAGGAATATGTTGGCGATATAATCGGTGTTTTCCACGTTAGATGTTTTCAGGGAATAGATATAGCGGAAGCCAATATCAAGCCGCTTGTTCATATAATAGTCTAAGTCAACGGCATAATCCAAAAGATCGTCATCGCGCTCGGCGCTGTATTTATCGTTTTGGCCGTCAAACCTGAGGGCAAAAGTCAAGTTTTCTTTCAAGTCGTGCTCCCAGGAGGCGGCGAGGCGTGTGGTAACAAAATAGCTGGAGTCGTACTGTATCGATTCATCCGTCCTTCTCTGGATGAGCAGTTTTACCCTGCTGTAGGTTTTTGGCTCCCATAAAATCGTAGCCTGCGCGCTAAGACCAGCGAAGTCTCTCAACGATTCATCCTCAAGGTCTTTGACAAGATACCCCACCTTGATCTGGCCTGTTGTTTTTCCTGTCGCCTCCCACTTTATACCCACTGAAAAGTTGGATTCCAAGCTGGAGAGATCTATCGGCGTCGCGCCATGGTAATAGTCAACATCGGCGAAAGTTACTGCGGCCAACAGCGATGTCCTCGGACGCACGTTGAGGTAAAAAGTCGCCCCGCCTTTGATTCTGTTCCGGCTACGGGTTTGTTGCCTGTTATTGATATAAGGACGCGCTATCCCCTCTACAAAAGCCTTTAATTGAGCTTTGTTCGTTTTGCGGCCATATACTACCTCCGCAAAAAGGCGTCCCAACTCCCACTGATCCGGCTTTAGGTCAAAGTTGATCCTCGAAGCCGGCACGGCTCGCGCGTCGTGGGACTTGATATAGT
>DRJW01000419.1 GCA_011052055.1 Nitrospirota bacterium | reverse complement strand
CTGCATACCGCAGGCTACGCCAAGAACCAGCCCGGCGATAGCGGTCCTTTTTGAAGCCATCATCATGACCCAGAATCCGGTAAACTCGTCTTTGAAGGTCATGGCGCCTTTTTGTTTTATAGTCTTTTTTCTAAAACCTGCCCTCCCCCAGAAAAAGTAGACAACCGTGAGCAAAAGCAGGGCAGGCGCAACGACGCCAACAAGAAAATCACCCATCATCGCTCCTGCGAATGAGGTGTTTTCCATACCAAGCATTTTAGCGAAAGTTGTGACAGGCTGGTTCCATACGTACCCGGCAAGATATTGATCCACCCAGCCGTCACTTACTGTTATGGAGTCGGGCAGTCCCTTTTCAAGGGCGGATTTGGCCCATGAGGCGGGGACAAATTTATTAAATACGCCGCCGATATCGACAAACGTGGCCTGAGTCAGGCTGATGGAGAGGATAACAATCATCGCAGGGCCGTTGCCCTCTCCTGATTTGTATAAAGAACCCGACGCGCAACCGCCGGAGAACACCATGCCTATCCCGAAAATGAGACCGCCTATAGCAGAGTGAACGCTGGTGGGCGCCGGATGAAAAGTGCTTAATCCCATGGCTGTGATAATGGAGGCGACAAACGCGAAAAGTATTGTGGCTATCATAATTCCCACCGCCATGCGGGGCACCCCCACCGCGAACAGATCCCTGAACGCCGATGAAAAGCAGAACCTGCCATACTGCAGGGCCATACCATACACGAAACCGAACCAGAGATACGCTATAAGGTAAACGTAGTATTCGCTCAGACTATATGTCCATACGCTTACCAGGATAAAAAAACCTACTATCCCGAAAGCCCACAATTCGTTTTTCTTCTCTTTTGCGTCCATATTTTATTGAATACTCTTAATCATCAATTTAGCTCGCGCCATTGGCAGTGGTAAAGAAGAAAAATAATTCATTTAGATAATCATATTGTAATCGGGGAATTGCTTAATAATATAGCTCATTATAACGTAATATAGCCATTGATATTAATTATGCCGGTCGTGGCGTCCATGAACAATTATCATCCTTTAACCGCTTATTATTCCACGCCGTCTTTATGAGCCGTCCTGCTCATTCAAACTCCAGTCATAAGGAATATATTTTATGGAAAAGTTGTTTTTGCGCATCATCTCCTTTTTTTTACCGGTCACACGCTTGTATATGAAACTCAGCAAACCTTTTTCAATTTTGCTTCTTCCTTCGAATAGACTGGTATCGGTATAACTATCGATAAAATCCTTGCCGAACCAGTCGAAAATCATCGGAAACCAGATGGTTTCGTTTTTCACATCCACCCTGACTTTGCCATCGCGGTTAATATAATTGTAGGCGGCCGCCTCTAGCCGTTGTTCAAGAGTATCGGCCCGGAATGATCTGTCCTCCAGCAATGGGCAACCGATCGACGCGCAGACCAGGACGAAATGAACTCTCGGCTCTTTTAGCTGTTTACGCATGATTTCGTGCTCAATATAGTCGAGGCTCAACGACTTTCCGGCCACCGTCCATATGGTTTGGCTCCACACTCCATCGATATGACGTATGCTATTTTCAGGGTAAGGACTTAAGGGGTTGGGCTTGCCGATGGGATAGTGTCTTAGGATAGCCTCTATAGTAAAGGCGTTATACGCGTTGATCCAGAGCGCCAGTTTCCGGTTACGTGTCCAGCTTATATAATTAGCCCATTTGATTTCGCCGATGATAGCCAGATAGCGATCTAAATCTTGTTTGTCATTAACAAGCGCCCTGTAGTTAACCAGTCCATTTCTCACATGCTTTCTCAGGACTGAGTCGAAAAGCGCGTGAGTATGGTCGAACTTTGGCTCTCCAAATGCGTTTTGGACAGCGGCTAGCGAAGCCGCAGGGGTGATTAAAAGCGCCAGAGCGATGGAAAAATATACCCTAAAAAAAGACATTTAAGGATACACCAATATAATTTAGGGAGCCTCTAAAAAGCGCTTTCGTAGCGAAATCGAGCGAAAAGTCGTCAGGCGAGACTGCGAGACAAAATAGCCGCAAGCGTAGTAGTAACTACTCTG
>DRJW01000418.1 GCA_011052055.1 Nitrospirota bacterium | reverse complement strand
CCGTCGCAGGGTCAGTCAACCCCACCGGCTTAAGTGGCCCGAAAGCGAGACTGTCGGCGCCCCTGCTTGCGATCTCCTCGACCGGAAGGCACCCCTCGAAATAATATTTCCGCTCAAACTCCGCCGGCTCTACGGCGTCGGCCTGTATGAGCGCTTTTACAAACAATTCGTATTCTTCCCTATTCATCGGAAGGTTGAGATAGTCGCCCCGGCCTTCCTGCCCGTATCGATCCTGGACGAAGGCGATATTCATGTCTATCGAGCCTGCCTCCACAATCGGGGCGATGGCGTCGTAAAAATATAGCTGATCCCCTCCGATCAGTTTTCCTATGCTCGCCGCCATGCTTGCCGAAGTAAGGGGCCCTGTGGCTAAAATTACGCTGTCATAACCTTCAGGAACGCCGCGCGCTTCTTTGCGGACGAGATTAATATTCACCTCCCCTTCAATGGCGGCGGTCACCGCTTCCCCCAGTTTTATCCTGTCGACCGCCAACGCTTTACCCGCCGGGACACTGCAGTTTAAAGCCTCGCGCATAATGAGCGAATCCATAAGTGAAAGGTCGGCCTTAAGCCTGCCCGTAGGGGAGCTTACAGATAGTGATTTAAAAGAATTCGAGCAGACAAGCTCGGCCAGCAGGCCGGTGGTATGCGCCGGTGTCTTAAGGGACGGGCGCATTTCGATAAGATCGACAATAATCTCACCCCGCCCCCTGCGGGCGATCTGCCACGCCGCCTCCGATCCGGCTAACCCGCCGCCGACGACTGCGACTTTTCGGATTGAGCCGCCTCCTCGGTTTCGGCAATCTCCTTTTTATACCCACATTCCTTGTTGGCGCAACTAAGAAAGGTTCCCGATTTAAGGACTTTTTTGGTCAGAAATGTATATTCGCACTGGGGGCACGGCTCATCCACCGGCTCGCTCCAGACCGCGAAGTCGCAGTCTGGATATTGATCGCACCCGTAAAAAAACTTTCCCCTCCGGCTCCGTTTTTTTGTCAACTCCCCGCCACAGCCAGGCCTTGGACACTTTATTCCGATCCCGATGGCTTTGGTGGTTTTGCATTCGGGATAGTTTCCGCACGCGATGAACCGCCCGAACCGTCCTGTCTTAATCACCATGGGCGTTCCGCACTTTTCGCATTTAAAATCGGTCGGCTCGTCCGGCGTCTGCTCGACCTTGGATACAGTTCCGTCTTTTTCAATCTGCTTCGTGTTTTTGCATTCAGGATACCCGGAGCAGGCCAGAAATTTTCCGAACCGCCCGAACTTGATGACCATTTCTTTTCCGCACTTCTCGCAAACGTGATCCGTTTTTTCAACTTCTGTTTTTACATTGCGCATGTTGACCTGCGCTTTCTCCAAAGCGGCCTGAAACGGCTTGTAGAAGTCGTCGAGCGCCGCCGTCCACTCTTTTTTCCCCTCCTCCACCCGGTCCAGCTCTTGCTCCATCTGGGCCGTGAACTCTACGTTGACAATATCGGGGAAATTCTCAACCAGCAGATCGGTTACAAGCATTCCAAGCTCCGACGGCGTAAGGCGCCTGTCAACAGAGTCGCAATATTCCCGCTCCTGTATAACCCCCATGATCCCGGCGTATGTGGAGGGCCGCCCGATTCCTTTTTCCTCCAGCTCCCGTATAAGCATCGCTTCAGAGAACCTGGGGGGCGGCTGGGTGAAGTGTTGTTTTCTCTCAAGGTTCAAAAGTTTCAGTTTATCGTTTTCTTTAAGATCGGGCGGCAGGCGCTTATCCTTTTCATCTTTCGGCTCCGGGGCGCCGTTATCTCTGATTTCCTCATAAACTTTCAGGAATCCATCGAATTTCAGAATAGAGCCGGAGGCGCGGAGCGTGTAATCGTCCACTTTGACATCCACCGCTGTCAAGTCCAGTACCGCTTGAGTCATCTGGGATGAGACGAAACGTTTCCATATCAGCTCGTAAAGGGCGAACTCGTCTTTGGACAGTTTCGGCTTGATCGATTCGGGGGATCGCAGGGCCGATGTGGGGCGGATCGCCTCGTGGGCGTCCTGAGCCGATTTTTTGGTCTTGTATTTAATCGGGTCTTTCGGAAGGTAGTTGGCGCCGAAACTATCTTTTATATAAGACCGGACTTCGGATACGGCCTCGTCGGAGACACGGCTAGAGTCTGTTCTCATGTAGGTTATAAGCCCCACCGGGTCGCCCTCGCCCACGTCCATCCCTTCGTAGAGTTTCTGGGCTATCCCCATTGTCCGTTTGGCCGAGTAACGCATCTTGGAGCTTGCTTCTTGCTGTAGCGTGGAGGTGATAAAGGGCGCCGAAGGGTTTCTCTTTCTCTCTTTTTTGCTTATCTTCGAGATAACAAGGTCGGACGCCTCTATGATCTTCGCGATCTTCTCCGCCTGCTCTCCCGACCCGATCTCCGCTTTTTTGCCTTTGTGCTGAAATACCTTGATCTCAAAAGGCGGCGGGCTTTTCCCTTCTACTGTGCCGATGATAGACCAGTATTCGACCGGGTTGAACGCCTGGATTTCCCTCTCCCGCTCGACTATCAGGCGAAGAGCGACCGACTGCACCCTGCCAGCCGAGAGGCCGCGGCGCACTTTCTCCCACAGTAGAGGGGAGAGCTTGTAGCCCATAAGCCGGTCGAGCACTCGTCTTGCCATCTGGGCGTTCGCCAGGTTCTGGTTTATCTCGTGATAGTTTTTCATGGCTTTGAGAACGGCTTTTTTTGTTATCTCGTTGAACTCAACCCGGTAGACTTTTTTGTTTTTACCCAGCTCTCCCGCAATATGAGTGGCGATAGCCTCTCCTTCCCGATCCGGGTCAGGGGCAAGGTATATGGTGTCTGCTTTCTTGGCGGCGGCTTTAAGCTTTTTAATTATCTCGCCTTTACCTTTTATAGTCACAAAGGTTGGGCTGTAGCCGTTTTCTATATCGACTCCCAGCTTTGATTTGGGCAGGTTTTTGATATGGCCGACCGTGGCCATGACATCATAATTTTTCCCCAGGTACTTTTTTAAGGTCGAAGCTTTAGCCGGGGACTCGACAATGACCAGGGATTTACTCATTTTTACTCTACGAACTCCGTTTTTAACAATGCGCTGAAAAAGTCCCTCCATGGCTTTTTCAACTGGAAAAGCAAAAAACGTGGTTTCCGCTTTTCCTCATTTTTCATTTTTGAAAAATGGCGGTACTTCCATGTACCGCTATACCAGGCCGCTGAAAATTATTTTTCAGCGGCCTGTCAATGGCGCAAGAACATCTTGCCGGCCACCTGTTTTACAAGCCCTTTGATTTCAAGGGAAAGGAGTATAGCAGATACCGTGTTCAATGGCAAACCACTATTTACAGCAACCTGGTCTATATGCTTCTCATTGCTATCTATATGCTTTATCACGGTTTTCTCATTTTCTGTAAGCCTGGCCTCCTTTTTAAGGTTCAGGCTCGCCTGCCTCGGTTTAGTCAGGCCGAGGATATATTCTGGCAGTTCCTCGATAATATCATCCACAGACTGCACGAGTTTGGCATGTCCTTTTTTAATAAGCTTGTTAGTTCCCTCGCTTTTCTTCGAATTGACAGGCCCTGGCAGGGCGAACACATCCCTGTTGTCGTTGAGCGCGGAATAGGCGGTGATTAACGCGCCGCTTTTTACCGGCGCTTCTATCACAAGCGTTCCCAGCGAAAGGCCGCTGATTACCCGGTTGCGGATCGGAAAAAGTGTCTTGCCGGGCCCTGTGGTGAACGAAAACTGGCTTATCACGGCGCCATGCTCCGGTATCGCGCGCTGTAATTTGCGATGCTCCGGCGGGTAGTAGATGTTAAGTCCGCAACCAAGCACAGCCATAGTCCGTCCACCGGCTTTTATCGCGGCGCGATGCGCGACCCCGTCCACTCCTCTAGCCAGCCCCGATATCACTGTAAATCCCGATTCGACCAGAGACGTGGACATTTTCTCCGTCATAATTTTTCCATAGGTTGTAGGGATACGGGTTCCCACGACCGCAATACTGATTGAGTCTTCTTTGCGCCATTGTCCGTTAATGGAAAGAACTGGCGGGGGCGCGAACACGCTTGACAATGGTTTGGGATAGCCCTCCTCGCCCATGGTGATAATGTAGGCTCCAATTTTGTCCGCGTAGGATATTTCGCTTTCGGCCAGTTTCACCGGGTCGCAAGCCCTGATTTTGTCCGCGAGTGATTCGGGAACGTCGTTTATGCGCGCCAAATCTTCCGCGCTGGTTTTAAATACTGCACAGGCCGAGCCGCAGGCGTCCGTAAGCTTTTGAAAGATAACCGGGTGCATATAAGGTATGGCGTTGAGCGCGATTTTGCACAGTCTGTCGTCGCTCATTTTTTCTCCCCCCGGAGCTCGAAAAACCGGAGATAGATACCCGAAACTTTTCTCATTGTCTCTTTAATGACCTCGACAAGCCCCCCGCTTCCACCGGGAGTCTCCTCCATCGCCCTCGACAGGCGGTTAAGCAGGATCGTATCGGAAACGGGTATCACGTTTACGGCTTTTTCTTTGTCCATCCTTAAAGTATCCTCTAAAGACCGGAGAAAAAGATAGGCTTTGATAAGATCGTCCGCCACATCTTTTTCAAGCCATTTTTTTGCGCGCGCTGTTTTGAGCATGGATAATGTAAAAGGCCCGTCTTCCCTGGGCGTTTCCCGGTTTTCCATGGCGAGCCACTGGCAGATAAACTCTATCTCCATCAATCCGCCCCGTCCGAACTTTATATCCACAACGCCAGGTTTTACTCTCTCGCTGGCGATGCGTTCGCGGATTTTTACGATTTTATCCGAGTCGGAAGGTTTAAGAAGATCGCCTGGCTTGATAAAAGAGCCGAGAGCGCCCATGACCTTGCGGGTAAATTTTTTGTCTCCGCAAATAGGCCTGGCGCCGACAAGCGCAAGCCTTTCCCATACTTGCCCCCGATTATTGTAATAATCAACCATCGCGTTGTACGAGACCACAAGAGGGCCAGCCTCTCCTTCGGGACGCAGGCGCATATCGATCTGGTATCCGTCTCCGAACGGCGTCATGGCTCCAGAGAGCCGGATGACGCGCTGGACGAGAAGGACGACGTAATTATAAGCAGAGGCGTCTCCTGTGTCGTTGTCGTCGTTATCATAAAAAACAAGAAGGTCTATATCCGATCCGAAATTCATTTCCCGTCTGCCCAGTTTTCCGGCGGCTACCAAAACCCACTTCACATCTTCCGGCGCTCCGCTCGTTTTATCGATTTCCTCCTGCGCAAGATAAGCGACCGCTTTTATATATTCTTCTGCGAGGAGTGTAAGGCCGTTCATTTGTCCGAACCTGTCGGTTAAGCCTAATATTCTTCTTAAACCCAATCTCAGACTCTCCGCCGCCCGAAAAGAGTTTAAGAGCCCCAGCCTGGTCTCTACTGATGATTTTCCTGAAATATTCTGTTTAAACTCCAATGTGTACGCTGAACGATCCGCCGGTTTTTCCACCGGGTCGGATACGAGTAGCCTGTCTAAAAGATCGGGTTGGCGAAGCAGAGCCGCAGTCAGATACTCGGAGGAGGAGAATATGGCTGAAAGCAGTTTTATAACCGGCCTGTGCTCGTCCAGCAACTCGTACAGAAGATCCCGGCCTCCCTGGCCCGCCCTCGATTCTACAAAATTGGAAAATCCTAAAATGACATGATCCGGCCAGGGGGTGAAGGCCGCCTGGGAGACAATGTATGGCCCGAACCTGTCAAACGCCATAACGCTTCGCTCTGAAGGGTGCGAAAAACTGCTTCCATTGCGTAGCAGGTTCAAGGCTTTGGCCGACGTTCGGGGGTGATCGAACCTCAGCTTGTCGAGCCATACAGCTCCGGCCCCTTCATCGTCCAAAGGATAAGGAAAAGTCTCCGAGCCGGTTTTTTCATCCTGGATGAAAAACAGGTCGAAAATCTCCCTTATGCGTTTCATCCGTTTTTTAACATCAGTCATTAAAGCGCCAGCCGGATCGCCGGTATCAAACCCCATGAGCCTGCCCAGCTTTTCTTTTCTTTGTTTGTCATTCGGGATTTTGTGTGTTTGCTGGTTGCGGTCGTACTGTATCCGGTTCTCAAGTTTTCTATGGAAGTAGTAAGTATCTTTTAGATCCCTGTAGTGAGGCGTGGAAAGAAAACCGAGAAAGTCACAGACATCAAGAGCTTTGATCGTAGACTGGGTCTGAAGATCGCTGTGGCGGGCTCCGTAAAGCAGTTGCATCGACTGGGCCACAAATTCAATTTCACGGATGCCGCCCCGCCCCAGCTTGATGTCGTACGCGATATCCTTTGATCCGCTCAATGTCAGGTCGATCTTTTTTTTCATGGCTGATATTTCTTTTAAGCCGCCCTCGTCCATATATTTGCGGTACACAAACGGGTGGAGCCTGTTTATAACCTCCTGGCTCACTTCCCTGCCGCCGCCGCAATGTCTGGCTTTTATCAGCGCCTGGCGCTCCCATTGCTGGCCCCACGATTCGTAATAAATTTCCATGGCGCCGATGGAGTTGGTGATCTCGCCCGCTTTGCCTTCGGGGCGCAGATCAAGATCCACCCGGAACACGAACCCCTCTTCGGTCACTTCGCTTACAAGGCGAGTAACCTCGCGGGCGATCCGGACGAAAAATTCGTGTAGCGGTATCGATAAGGGCCCCGACGTGGCTCCGTTATCGGAAGAATGGATGAAAATGAGGTCTACGTCGGATGAGATATTCAGCTCTTTGCCGCCCAGTTTACCAAGCCCCAGCGCGGCGAATCTTGCGATACGCTCCGTATCGCAGGTTAGCTCTGTATATATCGGGTCTCCGTATTTTTTTAAAGCGGCCGATTCGGCGATTTCAATCGCGGTGTCTATGGCCAGATCGGCCACCGTCGACCAATCTTGCGCCGTCTCCTCGAACGAAGCCTGCCCGGAAAGATCCCGCGCGCATATCCGGCAAAGCTCCCTGTGTTTAAACCGGCGAAGGGCGCTCATCGCGTCAAGCCTTGCCATCAACTCTTTGAGGTTGACAGCCATCTCTTTTTCATCACGGGGAGCGGCGAGCCCGCCATAATCTAGCGCCCAGTCGATCTCCTCCGGCCTTGCGATAAGCCAGTCGGTAAGATAATCGCTGGCTGAGAAAATATGGGCCAGCGGCAAGAGGCGATCTATATCGGTTTTTTTTAAATCCGGCCGTATATCGAGCAGACGTAATATTCCGTTAAGAGCGTCTTTTGGGTTAGATGTAGTTTCGGACAAAACTTCCGGTGTCATCCGAAAACCTCATCCAGCATCCCCAGGCTGGCCGGAGAGCCTCCCAGAACGTCGCTCCATATTTCGATACCCTCCATGCAGAAATAGAGCGCGACAGTGGGCGCTCTGGAGAGTATCAGCGATTTAAGATGGGCCAGTAGCTCTTTTCTTAACGGCTTTACGTATCGCATCTTGTTGTCCGGGCAAAGAGAGAATTGAGACTTTAACAAGTCTGATCGCTCGAACCTGCTTTTGATTATTGGTTTGAGTGACGGGTGAAACCGCAGAGCGCCCATGCTTATCCATGCTATTTTATCCGGCCCGGCCACAGCGAACAAACCATCCACGACCTTTCGATAGCCGTCTTGCCATCCGGGATGAATGACAAGAGGATCGAAATGAAACGCCACCTTCCATCCGGCGTCCACCACCTTTTTAGCGGCTGACAATCGTTTGTCGAGGCTGGCCGATCCGCGCTCGTCCCTTGCGATGACCTCCGGCGTATTTAACGACCATCCGATGACTACATTCGGGGCAGGGTCGATATCGAGAATCTTTTCTATATTATCCGTTTTCGTTTTCAGCTCCAGCGTCGCCTGCGGTCTTTTCCGTATCATATCTATCAGGATATTGGCGAGGCCCAGCTCGTTATCGAACATAAGCGAGTCTGAAAGCTCCCCGGTGCCCAAACGTATCGGCCTGCCGGTATCCGCCAGGGTTTCGTCGATCTCTTTTTCAAGATCGTCAATGTTTGTAGCCAGCCGTATCCGCCGGTCGTTCAGATATCCTTGCAGGATGCAGTAGGAGCAGTCGATAGAGCACCCCTCCGCAAGATCGATGACATAATAGTTGCAACAGACAAGCCCCATTGTACCGGGGCATTTGCGGATGAACCGGCCCTTGTTGGGCGCCACTACAAGAGTCCGCTTGCCGGATAAGACCGGGTCGTCGTCCATATCAAATTTGCGGTCATAGCTGGCCGGATCGTCCACGATGATCGTATCCACATCCGGCCACGCCTTCGTTACTTTTCTGGCTATGGACGAAGACGCGGATTCGGACGATATAATTATTTTACTTAAACAGGGCGCAACCATGCTCCTACTTTACATAAAACCATGAGCGCCCGCCAGAGTTGCGTTTTATATCCAGTCGAACAGTTTGGCAAGTTTCACTTTATCGGCCCCGCTTATCGCTTTTGCGCTGTCCACAGCTCTCTTTGCGTCGCCTGCTTTAATAACAAAATCGAGGTTTTTCCCTTCGAAGTTTTTAGGCGGGATCACAGTAACGCCTGCTGGAAGTTTCAAGTCTCTCACGTTTGAGTCAAACCGGTCTTGCATTTGCTTAAGCGCCGGATTTCTACGGTTCATTATATTGTCAAACAGCTTTATACCCCGTTGGGGCGGATCGATATCAGACGGGGTATCAGCTTCGGCGCCGCCGATGACGGCGTTTACCGATATTTTTTCTATTCCGCAGATTTCTGAAATCGTTTCAATCAGTTTTACAGATTTGCTCAGTCCGAAATTGTTTTCTGTAAGCCACAGGCATATCGCCTCCCGGTCATCGGCGCCCAAATCGGCCAGGTTTGTAACAGACCCCAGTTGCATTTTGAGTCTTGCGATAAGGTCATGGGAGGCCGGCCCGAACCGGGCCAGATCGACGAGCCGGTTATATATTTTTCTCGATTTTGAAAGGCCAAGTATTGGGAACAAAACATCGACCAACTCGTTAAAAGACTTGCCAAAATTTTCCGTCGCAGACGATACGATAAAGCAAAGCTCCACCTGGTTAAACGCGCGGCTGGCGGCGTTTTCCTCTACGCAAAGAAGAAACATCTCAAACTGGTCCCTGTTTTCAAACAGAAGCGCCGTGATCGTCTCGATTCGCAATTTCCGCGCGGCTGTAAAACGGCGGAATCCGCTGACAAGATTAAACAAGCCTTCATCCGGGGAAGGGGTCACCCACACAGGCGATATGACCCCCGTTTTTTTTACAGACTTTAAAAGGGCGGGCGGGTCTGCAGGATACGAAAACGAGTAGCGGTCGTCCTCTCGAATATCTTCGAGTTTTAGCTCAACAAGTTTTATGTTTTTGGAGCCGCTGGGGATCATGCATTAAGCTTTGGATTAACCGGCGGCTTTCAATAATGCCGAGACATAGCCCAAGCTATGCTTTTTGGCGCCTGAAAATGTTGGTGATGAAAAACCATTTTCCCTTCGACCCGTTTCCACCGGGGGAAGGTGGCGGCGCAGAAGATGAAAAACTGTTTTCCGCTCTGATCTTCCGGTCATCTATAATGGCGTTGTATGCGCGCACTATCTGATAAAATTTTTCAACGTCAGCGCTACCATTTCCTGTGTCGGGGTGGTAGAGTCTTGCGGCCTTGCGATATGATTGTTTTATTTCGTCAAGAGTGGCGCGCCGGTCGATTTTAAGCAGGAAATGAGCGTTATCCAGCGAGCCCGCGAGGCCGTTGTTAGGTAACATAAGTGTTAATTTAATTGAATATTCATCAAATTATATATAAACATATGCTAATTAATATATATTGTCAACGTCAAAATATTGACAAATTTCTACCTTTTATCTCTTGTTCATGCTGGTTTCGTACCACAATGAGAGTTCAGTTTTAATTATAGGCTCTCACTGACAATACTTGCCAAATGACTCCAATTATTGAATTTAAAGATGTCTCATTCTCCTACCCGCCGGACGGGATGAATGGAGAAAAGGTTATTTTCAGGGATTTTTCGCTCAAGGTGAGCCGGGGAGACAGGCTGATAATAAGAGGTAAGTCTGGTTGCGGGAAGACGACCCTGTTAAGGCTGATGGCCTGGCTAGAAGAGCCTTGCGCGGGCGCGGCCAATTGCGGCGGCAGGCCCTATTCCACTTATTATCCACCAGATTTAAGAAGGCAGGTCTCCCTTGTCTCCCAGACACCTGTAATGATGGACGGCTCGGTGAGAAGCAATATGGCGCTGGGCCTCGACGAGCCGGTTTCAGGGGAGATTCTTTTGTCATGGATGGACAGGTTTGATCTGGATCGATCACTTCTTGAGCGCCAGGCGGGATCTTTATCGGTGGGCCAGCAACAACGGGTGGCTGTTATCAGGAACCTGCTATTAAAACCGAAGGTACTGCTTCTAGATGAGCCTACATCCGGCCTGGACCAGGAGTCTGGCGAGGTTTTTGTCACGGCGATGGGGCGTATATGCGAAGAGGAGGGGTTGACGCTTGTCTGGAACAGCCATAACGCCTCGTCTCTTGAAAGTATCGCCAGCTCCACCTTCAGCCTGGATGGAATAGTTTTATGATAATCGATCCCGGGTTCGATGACCTGGCTATGACCATGATTCTTTTCGCTATGGTAATTTTGCTGTCGATCCGCGAGGGGCTCAATATCGAGCGGAGCCTTGCGATAGCCACGTTGCGCACAGTTGTTCAGCTGTTTTTCATAGGTTATGTGATAAAAGGGCTTTTTGCGGTAGACGCCTGGTACATTATCGTCGGCGCTCTTTTATTAATGATGACATACGCGGCCAAAGCCGGGCTGGGAAGAATGAAGAAACAGGTTCCCGGCCTGTTTTTGCCAATGTGGGTCGGGGTGGTCACCGGGTCTATTTTTACGATAGCGGTGGTCACGGGCGTGACGCTAAAAATCGATCCGTGGTACCGGCCTGATGTGCTGATTCCGTTGGGAGGCATGATACTTGGCAACGCCATGAACGGAGGCTCCATCGCCGCCGACCGCCTTTACTCTGAAATACGGGGAAGTAAAGACCAGATCGAAACCTACCTCATGCTGGGACGCGACTATCGTCACGCCGCAAAAGAGGCGCGGCGTGAAGCTGTGCGGGCGGCCCTGATCCCGACGATAAACGCCATGATGACCGTAGGTTTAGTCCACCTTCCGGGGATGATGGTGGGGCAGTTGCTAGGCGGCGTCGATCCTGTGGTGGCGGCCAAATACCAGATCATTATAATGCTGATGGTGGCCTCTTCGGTCACTGTAGCATCTTCGGTTTTTACGGCTATGGCGCTTAAAAGCTACTTTACGAAAAACCAGATGTTGAACCTAAAGCTTCTCGATTAAGCCAAGTGGGGTTGGCGAATGAGCGCGCGTTTCGCAGGCTCAACACCATGACGGCCCAGTGAGTGGAGCGCCAGAACGCCGCGCCAGGGATGTTCGCCGGTTGGAGGATCAGGCCGGTTTTGTTATTTTCCCGGATGTGATGCAACGGGTGCAAACAGTCATTCGCTTCACCCCGCCCGTCGGCTGGACAGCGCGGACTTTTTTCAGGTTCGGGTTCCACCGGCGCCTCGTCGTGTTGTGGGCGTGGCTTACGTTATTGCCGAACATCGGCTTTTTGCCGCAGATTTGACAGACCTTAGCCATTGGATTTCACGCTTTTCCAGTTATTTGTTGTATGCGAAAAACGGTAATGATAGCATGACTTTGTAGATAGACAAAACTTTAATTTTCCCGTCCTGGCGGTTTATCGAATATGGCGAAAATAACGAGGCAAACGACGCTTCATAAAGCGATCAAACAAAGCTCCGGCGCGATCAAAGTATTTGATTCGTATGGAATGGGGTGCAAATCGTGCTCCGCCGGTCAAACGGAGACCGTTGAATGGGGCGCCACGATGCACGGCGTGGAGCCGGACGAGCTTTTGCGCGAGCTGAACGCGGCGCCGGGCAAGGCGAAGAAAAAATAATCGAAACGCCCGTCCATCAAGGGGCATGAGCGCGCCGCCCGTCCATCAAGGGGCATGAGCGCGCCGCCTGT
>DRJW01000417.1 GCA_011052055.1 Nitrospirota bacterium | reverse complement strand
TCCGTCAGTCCGGTTTTAGGCGCGCTAACATCTATTCTTATAATCTACACCACTCTTTCCGCCCGTGACCTGGCGGATCACGCGACCGCCGTTTTCAAAGCGCTCAACGCGGGGGAGATCGAAAGGGCCAGAGAGCTTGCGGGCAGGATCGTGGGAAGAGACACCGGCTCTCTGGATGAAAGAGGGGTCGCGCGCGCGGCGACTGAAAGCGTGGCTGAAAACTGCGTGGACGGAGTTACGGCGCCGTTGATCTATGCGTTCTTGTTCGGGCCGGCTGGAGCGATGGTGTATAAAGCTATCAACACGATGGACTCAACTTTTGGTTATAAAAATGAAAAATATATAAATTTCGGCTGGGCTTCAGCCAGGCTCGACGATCTGGCCAATTATGTACCGGCGCGCATAACGGTTTTTTTTATCGTTACAGCATCGATGATTACCAGGCGAAATTACCGGCAGGCGCTGACAATTGCGATCCGTGACGGGCGCAACCACCTGAGCCCTAATTCAGGGTTGCCCGAAGCCGGATTCGCCGGGGCGCTGGGCCTCCAGCTGGGGGGAGAGGGCTCCTATCATGGAAAACCAAAATCGGCGCCTCTCATAGGCGAGCCGAACGAGGCGCTAACAGCCAGACATATAACCTCGGCTGTCTCTTTGATGTACGCCACACTTGCTGTAACTTTTGCGACGCTTGCGGCCGCGAGTTATATTTTTTTCTGACGATAACAAAACCTTCTGGCCGACCGTAAGAGCCGGCCAAAAGATTTTGCGAGACAATTACTTTGATCCGTTACCATTTAGATAACCGGAATACTTGAGGTCGGGCTTTTGCCCCCATCGCTCGGCGTAAATAGTGTCGTCCAATGATCGCTTTGGCAACCATCCTACCGTTTTTAAAAGTGGCTCATCGTCGAATTTATCGACGTAGCCGATACAAAGATAAGCCACCGGTATTATATGCTCCGGAATGCCAAGGATGTCTTTTAGGATATTATTTTTCAGGATGCTCACCCAGCCCACGCCAAGACCTTCGGCTCTTGCGGCCAGCCACAGGTTCTGGACGGCGCAGACGGCGCTGTAGACGTCTGTCTCTTTTATCGTGTTGCGCCCGATCACCGACGGGCCGAAGCTGGACGGATCGCAGGTCACAAGAACGTTTACCGGCGCGTCGATAATACCTTCGAGTTTGAATTTCAGATACCAATCGCCTCTCTGGCTCTCAAACCCTTTTGCGGCGTGAACTCTTTCTTGCTCCACATGGGCCTGTATTTTTTTACGGGTTTCCATATTCTCGACGATTAAGAAATCCCACGGTTGCATAAAACCGACGGAAGGCGCGTTGTTTGCGGCGTTTAACACACGGGCCAGAAGCTCCTTTGGAACGGGATCGGGAAGGAAGCTTCGAATATCTCTTCTTTTAGTGATGGCGTCATATACGCCCTGAAGACGCTCGGCGGTGAAAGAATTGTCCGGCTTTTGCTCTGTCTGTTCTACTGCGCTCATTTGGCTACTCCCATTATGCTACGGGAGACAAATGAAAAGCTGGCGCTCAAGACACGGCGCCATTTGTGACGAGACGCGCCCGATCAAACTTTTTCATCCGCAGATCCCGTGCAGATGTAAATAATTTACGGAAAATGAAAGCTATCGCCCTCGTTCCGCAATTTTCGAGCGCCGGCTCCAAGTAGCGTCCTTCAGGCAAGTATTCTGGCTCCCGGATCATCCTTTAAGCCACGCCTTCCCAACCCAAAGGTCAGTGACATTTATGGGCTTAAAGTCCCCGGTTACAGCGTCGGGCACGCGGCGGAATCACACCGCCTTCCTTTTCAGCTATTTACAAGCTACCTGAAGGTCCCGAATGACAATCGAGACCATCATAAATCATTGCGCGCATCGGCGCAACCCGAAATTTACCTGATCGGTTTTTATGGGGTGACGGGGAAGCGAGGTTGACGGGGTGGCGGAGGTGGCGGAGGTGGCGGGCGCGAGCCGACCGATCAATTTTGGATGTTCAGCGCATTCCTGTAGCGTATCGGCGCGATCTGATGCTCACTTAATTTCATGTGGATGGCCCGCGTGGTTAAGTTGAGACATTTTGCGATCTGTTTTACATCTCCGTTGAACTGTTTTAGCGCTTCATGCAAGATTGTGGCTTCAACCTTGTCGGCGGCCTGCTTTTTCGCTTTTTTCAGATTTATTTTTGACAGGGCGATTTTGTCCTCACGGGAGACGTTTTCGATCCCAGGTATTTTAAGCTCCTTTATCACTCCATCCCTGGTAAATAAATATGCGCGCTCCAGAACATTTTCCAGCTCCCTCACGTTTCCCGGCCAGTTATATACGCTAAGTTTTATCTGGACGTAAGGATCGATCGTTATTTCTCCTTTATGATATTTTTCAGAAAGCTTTTTGAGAATGTGCTCCGCCAGTGGAAGAATATCGCCCTTTCTTTCGCGCAGGGGAGGGATATCTATCGGCACAACGTTAAGACGATAAAACAGATCACGCCGGAAAACGCCTTTATCGACAAGATCTTCCAGGCGCTCACTCCCGGCGGCGATCACCCGTACATCCGCCATCAACGTCTGTTTACCCCCCACCCTTTCAAATTCTTCTTCTTGCAGAACTCGCAAAAGGCGAACCTGCGCCAGAGGCGGAAGCGAATCGATCTCGTCCAGAAAAAGCGTTCCGCCGTAAGCTCTCTCAAAAAAACCGTGATGCACTTCGTAAGCTCCGGTAAAAGCCCCTTTTTCGTGGCCGAACAAATGGCTCTCGATCAAATTTTCAGGAATGGCCCCGCAATTTACAGCTACGAATTTTTTATTCCATCTTTCGCTCATGGCGTGTATGGCTTTGGCTATCAACTCTTTCCCGCAACCTGTTTCGCCGGTGATGAGAATGCTTGCTTTGGTGGGGGCGGTAGTCTCCACAACTTCAAGCGCCTCACGCATCTCTTCTGATTCGGCGACGATGTAAAGCGACCTGCTTGAGCTCCTGCCTTTACCCTGGGCCGAATTACACCAGACTTTCCTCATCTGCTCATGGATCGTTATGTTGGCGGTTATGGAGTTTTTCTTCTCCATTGTCACGCCATGATCGGAATGGTACTCATCGCCCGTAACCGGCGCGGCCAAATCCTTGTCGGTATAGATGCAAACGTCGCATATTTCGTCATTGGCGCTAATGCATTTGTTGAGAGCCACCTTTGCGTATCCGAAATTATTGGCGGCGATGCCGCCGAACACGCTCGATGTCATGGCGCAAAGCTGGGGAACCTGTTTTACCGATTCTCCGAAAGGACATTGGGTGTTTATGACATGGACAAAGCCTGAGCGGGACGTGGAAAGCGAGAAGTTACCGCCGATTTTATTCTTCAGGGAGATAATCAGGTCGGTATACTGGTCAACGCTCAACGGCCCGGAGAGCCCCAGCTCTTCGCGGTAGGTGGACTCAAAGCAGGCGCCCGCCGAAAGCCCGATCCGGGTGATGTGTCTTGTGTTACATTTTGGCTGTACACCGCAGAACGCATCGGTAATTTTGACGCTTTGCGTCATGATCGTCTGCAAAAATGCGATTGGATTTAGTAAAGAAAAAGCGCTCTCACCCATCTGGCCCGGCCTTATATCCTGTATGCAAAATAGCGTACCCGTACAGGATATTTAAAAACCAACCGCAAAACAACACGTTTTTAGAAAAGTCGGGGAAACGGAGTCTAATCTGGCTGTTCAGAGCCCCATATCGCCGGAGGGGTGATACCGTTCATCCTCGCGTAGATCCATGCCTGTCCTCTGTGATGGACGTTATGCTCATAATTGAACCATACGGCTTGCTCCACCGTCATTTTTCTTCCCTTGGTAAACGCGACTTCTTTTTTTGGAAAATCCTCCGGTTGCGATTCGAGGAAGCTTTTAAGCTCCTGCCATGCGTCCCTCAGGGCCTTTGCGGCGTCTTTGGGAGTTTTAGCGCAATTCGACTCGTCGAAAAAACAGGCGGGAACATCGAGAGGCTCTTCTTTGAGCGCTTTGAGGATCAGATGACGCATCGCAATGCCGGTATGATCGATAAGCCTTATCCAGGGAATCGATTTCTCGCACGGCGTCCACAGAATCTTATCATCAGGTATTTGCTCCACTGCAGAGGCAAGACCTTCAACAACTTTCCCATTCCTCATATAATATGGATCAAGAACGCTCATTTTTTACTCCTCAAAACAGATGTTTTCTTTTTTATTTTTTCTAATCTTACGGCTGTTACTTTATACTCCGGCGTACCCGAAAGCTCGTCGTATCCTTCAGATGTAAGCACATTAGTAAGCGCGTCGTCGAAATGAAACGACATAAAAAGCCTGCCCGGCAAAGAGCTGTCGGTGATTTTCGCCCTAACCAACACCTCTCCGCGCCTTGAGATGACCTTGACACGATCACCTTGCTTGATACGTTTCATTTTCGCATCGTCACGGTTAATGTCAACTGTTTCGTGGGAGCGTATTTTCATAAGCCCCCGGCTACGCCTGGTCATCGATCCATCGTTGTAATGCTCCAGCCTCCTGCCGGTAACAAGCGTGAACGGATATTTGCTGTCTGGTTTTTCTTTGGGTGGTATGTTCCCTACGACGTTGAATTTTCCGAGACCGTGGGGGAAATTCACCTCGTACATCACCGGCGATCCGGGATGGCTTTTATCGGGGCAGGGCCAGCAAAGCCCTTTTTCCCGCTCCAGCCGCGCATAGTTTATACCCTTGAACTGCGGGGTCATCCGGGCGACCTCGTCCCATATCTCTTCAGGCGATGAAAACGGCATCGGAGCGCCCATCGCGCTCGCAAGATCAAGAACTATCCTCCAGTCCGGCCTGACTCCCTGAAGGGGATCAATTATTTTTCTGAAAAGCTGGACTCTTCGCTCTGCGTTTGTAAACGTCCCCTCTTTCTCCGCGAAGCTCGCCGCCGGAAAAACGACGTCGGCCATCTTCGCCGTCCTTGTATTAAAAATCTCCATTACAACAAGCAGATCGAGCTTTTTAAGCGCGGCGTGGACACGGTTCAAGTTCGGATCGGTAGACGCGGGATCCATCGCCATAATGACAAGCGCCTTTAAGTCCCCGTTTTCAATCGCGTCGTAATATTCGGTGGTCTTGAGCCCAACCGATCTGGATAGTTTCGCTCCGTATCTTTCTTCGAATTTTGACACAACGCTCTCATCCGTCACCGACTGGTACCCTGGGAATACGTTGGGCAGAGCGCCCATATCGCAAGCTCCCTGAACGTTGTTCTGCCCCCTCAACGGATTGATACCGCTGTTGGGCCGCCCGACGTTTCCTGTGGCCATGACAAGGTTGGCCAGCGCCTTTACGTTGTTGGTGCCGGATGTATGCTCTGTTATTCCAAGACCGTAGAGTATCATCGATTTTTTCGACGATGCGTATAGCCTTGCCGCCATACGGATATCTTTTGCGCTTACTCCGGTCATTCGAGAGACTTTGGCCGGAGGATATCCTGCGGCCATCTGTTTTACCGCGTCGAAATTCATGGTTCGGGCCGAGATGAACTGCTCATCAATAAGGCCTTCTTCGATGATAACGTTGAGCATGCTGTTTATCAGCGCCACGTTCGAGCCGGGCTTTAACGGGAGGTGAATCGTCGAGTATTTTGTAAGCCATATTTTCCTGGGGTCGGCGATTATCAGGCTGGCTCCGTTATTCACAGCCTTCTTAATTTTCAACGATATGACGGGATGAGCGTCCTGGGGATTGGAGCCTATAAGAAAAATAACTTCAGCGCCCTCTATCTCTTCAAGCGAGTTGGTGGCCGCTCCGCTCCCGAAAGCCGCAGCAAGCCCGGTCACCGAAGGAGCGTGGCACACCCTGGCGCAGTTGTCTATATTGTTCGTGCCAATTACTGATCGCATAAAACGCGACATTACATAGTTATCTTCGTTCGAGCATCTCGACGAGGAGACGCCCGCTATAGAATCGGGGCCGCTCTTTTTTTTAATCTCGCCCAGCCGCTTTGCTATAAAATCGAACGCCTCGTCCCAGGTCGCCTTTTCGAGTTTCCCTCTCTTGCGTTTTCTTATCATCGGCGTTTTGAGCCTGTCGGGATGATGCGCGAAATCAAAAGCGAATCGCCCTTTTACGCAAAGATCCCCGTGGCTCACAGGATGATCCGGATCGCCCTCCACGCCTGTTATCTTGCCGTTCTTGACGTTGGCGATGATCCCGCATCCGGTTCCGCAATATGTGCATATCGACTTTGCCCTCCTGTCACAATCCAGGTTTTTGAGGCGCCAGCTCTCAATTAAGGCTCCTGTTGGACAAGCGTCGATACATGCGCCGCAAAACTCGCATTCTGTCCCGGTCAGAGGCGCCTGCCCGAAAGTCGCAAGACCGGTTGCGTTACCTTTGCCGGTAAGTCCGGTGACATACCTGCCAACTCTTATCTCACATGTGGTTATGCACCTCCTGCAGAGTATGCATTTATCGTAGTCGTGAACGTACAAGGGGCCGCGTTTATCAATTTTGATTTTTGCGCGTGTTCGGGGAAAACTAGATTTCGTCACGCCATATTCTTTTAGTAGCTTTTCCATTGCAGAGCCAGAGAGCGATTTGGCGGAGCCATCGCCGATATCGGAAAGAAGAAGCTCTAAAATCACTTTGCGCGAAGCGCGGATTCTTTTACTGTTCGTTACAATTTTCATCCCTCCAGTGGCCGGAGCGCCGCAAGACGCGACAAGATTGCGGGCGCCCTCAACCTCTACAACACAAAGGCGGCATACACCAAGCTCTTTTACTC
>DRJW01000416.1 GCA_011052055.1 Nitrospirota bacterium | reverse complement strand
GGTAACTGTCTCAACATAAAAAAACAGATGAGCGGAACGAGAGCGAACGCATGGTACATAAAATGGCCGATAATCATCCTGCTCATGTAAAAACCGTTAAACATGAAAAGTAAAGAGCCGTAGATAGCCGCGCCTTGCCCGATACCGAACGCTTCTTTGGCGAGAAGATAAAACCCCGCGAACCCGATCAGGGCGAACAGTAAAATAGTGAAGTAAACGCTGGAAAGCGGATCGACAAAAAATGTGAAAAACTGGGGAACGGAGTAATAAAAATTATTCGTGCTACCGAACGCCGGGATACCGCCGCAAAATGAAGGAGTAAACCAGGGCACCTGGAATATTCCGTTAACTTCGCCCCAGTAATATCCGTCCAGGAGCCTTGTCATAATAATGGAGTAGTCGTGCCCCAATTTCCCGTAACGGTTCGGGAAAAAATCCCCGATAAAAAAGCTGTAACCTGCCAGGGCCACAACCGCAGACAGGCACGCGGTATACCAGGATAAATCATTCGCTCTTTTATTCATTTCCGGTAATTCAGCCAGATGGCAAATCAAGACTTAACGTACGTCCCGTCAAAACACTATTTTCCGGGACGAACAGCGACGTTGAAATGTTCGCGCCTGTTATCTGGTATCGGGATGTCTGCCCAAGATCGGAGCGTTCGGAGGAATAAGGAAGCGTGACATCCGCTTTGCCCGACTCATCGATGACAACCGTTTTTTCATAAACCCTGTCTCGTCCCGCCATAGACCTGTATTTATATTCGATGGTCAGTTTTGCCAAAGGAGGCCCGGATATGGTGAGGATCGCTCCCGGAACAAACTCATAAATCTTCAAATACTCTCTTTTATCATCCTTTGCGGAGTCCTGGACAAGCCGGAAATGATTTAACGCTGTAATTTTCAACACGTCCCCTTTAGCGTTGGGCAGTTGAGACTCCGAGCCGATAAACCTTGTCATCCTGATAAAAATGGTCTTGAGAAGGTTCGGCTTAAGCGCTGTGGATATTGAATTTGCGGACAAGTAACGTCTGCTCACATAATCTTCCATCCGCTCCCCACGGTAAATGATCGCCGCGCCTATGTCGTCGAGGTTGTAGCTTGCGATGACATACCGGACTTTTCTCTCTCGCAAT
Organism: Nitrospirota bacterium; assembly: GCA_011052055.1. Taxonomy (GTDB): domain Bacteria; phylum Nitrospinota_A; class UBA7883; order UBA7883; family UBA7883; genus DRJW01. Next base: position 436 of record DRJW01000416.1, on the reverse strand, counting down.
ATATCTAACGCTTTTTCCTCGTCGTCCGAAAGAAAAAAGAGCGCCCAGTCCCTGTACGACTCATACCCTATGTGAGCGCCAAAATTGTTGCTGACAACGGGAGCGCCGGTTATATAAAGAATATGATGTCCCAGAGGCCACGGACTTAATACGCCAAAAGACCCGGCCTCGCCCGGCTTTAACTTTTCTTTAAAGAGGCTCAGCTGATGGTAAATCTGCTGGACATAATCATCCCTCTGGTTTGTCCACGACTTAATAAGGGATTTGGGTGATCCGTGGATTACGTTAAAGCCCGGCGTGAACGCAAAGAACGTAAGCGTGGCAAGAAACGAGCCTGACGCTATCGCGGCTTTGTAGCCGCCAATATTGCGACTGGTCAAAAAGTGAACGATCCATCTGTGAGCCTCAACAAGAGACCATGCTATCAATATCGCCT
>DRJW01000415.1 GCA_011052055.1 Nitrospirota bacterium | reverse complement strand
GGTCAAAGACTTTCGGATATGAGATCGCCGAGCAACTAGGCTGGAAGGCGCCAGACAACGTCATCGTGCCGGTAGCCGGCTCCAGCCTTATCACCAAGATACATAAGGCTTTCAAAGAATTTGAAAATCTGGGGTTGATCGGAGAGGTTAACACCAAAATTTTCGCCGCCCAGGCGTCTGGATGCTCGCCGGTGACCACCGCCATTAAAAATGGCGACATCGATTTCAAGCCGGTAAAACCGAATACAATCGCAAAGTCGATCGCCATAGGCAACCCCGCCGACGGCTACTACGGCATCAAAGTCGTCAAACAGACAGGCGGCTGGGGAGAGGATGTCTCCGATGAGGAGCTTATCGAAGGAATGCGCCTTCTGGCCCGAACGGAAGGAATCTTCACCGAAACAGCCGGCGGCGTGACGGTGGCTGTCACCAGAAAGCTTGTTCAACAAGGAAAACTTGGGAAAGACGAAGTTACGGTCATTTCTATAACCGGACAAGGTTTAAAGACCGGCGAGGCGGTGGAAAACCATCTCCCCGACCCTGTAATCATAGAGCCTAAGCTGTCGCGTTTTGAGGAGATACAAAAGGATTTATAGATTGCCGGGACGACCAATAAAACGCCGGAAGGGTTAATAAAGCGGAGGGACGGCCAATAAAACGCCGGAAGGGCTGATAAAGCAGAAGGATGACTAATAAAATACCGGAAGGGCTGATAAAGCAGAAGGATGACTAATAAAATACCGGAAGGGTTAATAAAATATCAGGAGGATTAATGGCTACTGTCAAAGTTAGAATCCCTACTCCATTGCAGAAAATTACCGGGGACAAAGGAGAGGTGGAGACAAACGGCGAAACCGTAAAGGAGATGATCGACAACCTGGAGCAAAGCTATCCGGGATTAAAAGAGCGTCTCTACGACGAGGAGGGCAAACTTCGCCGGTTCATAAATATATATGTGAACGAAGAGGATATAAGGTTTCTCGATGGCGAGAGCACGAAACTTGGCGATGGCGACGACGTTTCAATTATCCCGGCCATAGCGGGCGGGGTTTAAAGCGCGCATGGTTACAAAGAGATAAAGCGGAATATAAAAATGGCCGACTTTACGATCACAATCGACTACGACAGCGATGGGCTGGCAAGGTCGGTCAATGAAGGCGGAGTATAAAAATGGCCAGCCCTGCAAACGCGCCCGGCATCAGCGGCCATAAACGAGTGATAGCAATAACCAAAGGCGGAATTTAAAAAGATGGCCGACTTTACTAACGAGCAGATATACAGGTACTCGCGCCACATCATTCTTCCAGAAGTAGGCGGGATAGGTCAGCAAAAACTGTTAGACGCAAGAGTCCTCTGCCTCGGCGCCGGGGGGCTCGGCTCCCCCATCCTGCAATATCTCGCCGCGGCAGGCGTGGGCAACATCGGCGTGGTAGATTTTGACGTGGTGGAGATGTCAAACCTTCAGAGACAGATTATCCATAACTCCGACAAGATCGGAATGAAAAAGACCGAATCGGCAAAGCAGTTTATCGAAAAACTTAATCCAGACGTTAAAGTGGATGTCATAAACGAGCGGCTCACTTCTTCGAACATAATGGATATTATCGATGATTACCAGATCGTCGTTGACGGCTCGGACAACTTCCCGACCCGCTACCTGGTCAACGACGCTTGCGTTATGAAAAATAAAGTAAACGTTCACGGCTCGATTTTCCGGTTTGAAGGGCAGGTGACTGTGTTCAAACCACACGTGGGGCCATGTTACCGGTGCCTCTATCCAGAGCCTCCCCCGCCAGGCATGTCCCCTAGCTGTCAGGAGGCGGGCGTGCTGGGGGTGTTGGCCGGTGTTATCGGAACTTTGCAGACGGTCGAAGTAATAAAAGAAATTCTGGGAGCCGGTGACCAGTTGATCGGAAAACTGTTGTTGTACAGCGCGTTAAAGACCGAGTTTCGGAAGCTTAACCTGCGGCGCGACAAAGATTGTCCCGTTTGCGGCGACAACCCGACGGTGACCAAGCTTATAGATTACGAGCAGTTTTGCGGTGTGCCCGCGATATGAGGTTTTACTCACAAGATGAAACTTGCGATTCTTGTTCATAAAGGCCCGGACGAGGCTGTTGTGTCGAGCGTTATAGGCGTGGCTAAAACCGCGCGCGCCAAAGGGCACGATGTAAACATATTCGCCATGGCGCCGGGTGTGATGAATCTTGCGCGGGACGATTTCACCTCTCTTATCGACGACGGTGTAAACATCACCGTTTGCGAACATAACCGAAGCCAGTATATGGCGCCGGGAAATGTTGAAGGAGTCAAATACGGTAGCCAGTACGATCTGGCCATCTATGCCCACGATTGCGACAGGTTCATAAGTTTTACGTGATAAAGATATGAAAAATATCCTTCTTGTGATCGACGGGCCGCCCGATGGAAAAACTGCGGAGAAACTCCGGATGGGAGTGGGTCTTACACTCGATGACGGCAACAAAGTGTCCGCGCTTTTAATTGATGAAGGTGTTTTTACAGCCAGCGGATTAGCCAGAGAAGACAGGCCGGACAGGCCGGCCTGGTATGAAATAGACAAACATCTGGAGATTTTTGGCGATTTAAACATCGATTTGATAGCGCATGAGCCTTCCGTAAGGGGCCGTGATTTGAGGTTGGATCGGTTTGGTATCCGGCTTGCCGTAGACAAAGAAGTAAGCCTGTTACTCGAAAACGCAGATATAGTAATAACTTAGCGAGGGAAAAATGTCGAAGTTAGCGCCCGCCGCATATTTTCAACCGGACGAGATAGACTCCGGCGTATTAGAAGGAATTGGCGACACACCGCTTATCGAGTTGAAAAATATCGCAGACGCCCAATGCCCCGGCGTTTCGATCTTTGCCAAGGCGGAATGGCACAATTCCGGCGGCTCCGTGAAAGCGAGGCCTGCGTTAAGGATGATCGAACAGGGCGAGAAGAGCGGGAGACTCAGGCCGGGCATGACCATTCTCGACTCCACATCAGGCAACACAGGGGTCGCCTACGCGCTTATCGGCCTTGTCAAGGGCTACAAGGTGAAACTGGTTATGCCGGGGAACATTTGCAACGAGAGAAAACAGCTTATGGCGTCCCGATATAACGCCGAAGTGGTCTATTCCGATCCCATAGAAAGCTCTGACGGAGCCATTGTTATGGTCAGCGAGATTTACAAACAAGAGCCGGAGGGCTATTTCTGGCCCGACCAGTACAACAACGACGAGAACTGGAAAGCCCATTACCACACCACCGCCAATGAAATATGGGAGCAGACCGGCCACAAAGTCACGCATTTCCTCGCCGGGATCGGCACCACAGGCACTGTCATGGGTACTTCGCGTGGTTTAAAGGCGCACAGTAAAAAGATAAAGTGCTATGCCGTAGAGCCGGAGGAGTCGTTGCACGGCATCGAGGGCTTAAAGCATATGGCCACTTCGATTGTGCCGGGGATATACGTTCAATCAGAGTTGGACGGTAAAATATCGGTGAAAACCGAAAAAGCGTACGAGATGGTAAACAGGCTGGCAGAGCAGGAAAACATAATGGTCGGCTCCAGCTCCGGCGCGGCCGTGGCGGGCGCCGTGGCGCTTGGCAAAACGCTTAACGAAGGAGTAATAGTAACCGTGCTTCCCGACTCTTGCGAGTGCGATATCGCCCATGGCGATTT
>DRJW01000414.1 GCA_011052055.1 Nitrospirota bacterium | reverse complement strand
TTTCTACTGCAAATGTGTAAAACCGCCTCTAGCTTCGTTGGCGTAACAAAATTGTCCTCAACGTATGTTTCCATACGTTTGCGGGAATGTTGTCCGCCGCCTTGCCATATGCAATTTTACTCATTTTCGTGACGAAAGTAATTTTTAGAGGTTCCCTTTAAACCGCAGATGTTTAATCTGCATCTCCTGTATTGCGGTCAATTTGAGCTTTGGTCAGAGTCTCCTGGTTATCGCCGCTCCGCTTTTGCGCATTATGTATACGCGCGAGATTTTCCTCATACTCTTTCCGGCTCAAGACATCGAGCTCCCACCGGGAAATTTTGACGGCCAGCTTTACGTTGACCCCTTTTTTACCGATAGCCAGAGATAACTGCTCGTCAGGGACTATCACATAAGCCCTTTTCTCCTCCCTGGCCGGTATGACCTGAACGTTTTTCGCCGGAACAAGCGCGGAGGCTATCAACACTTTCGGGTCGTCGTCCCAGCTGAAAACATCTATTTTCTCATTGGCCAGCTCTTTTGCTATAGGCTGAATTCTGCCTCCCCGCACTCCCACACAGGCTCCCACCGGGTCCACGCCCGGCTTTTTGCTTCGCACAGCCACTTTGGATCTGCCTGCGTAATCCCTGGCCAGAGCCACAATTTCCACATGGCCTTCGATAATTTCGGGTGTCTCAAGCTCCAGAAGTTTTCTTAGCAAGTCAGGATGAGTTCTTGAAACGATGGCGACCGGCTCTTTTCTTGTAAAGTTTACGTCTATTATCAAAAGCTTGGTGTTTTTCCCGCGCTCCAGGTGATCGTTGGCCAACTGCTCATCGGGCGGCAGGCTGGCCTCTATACCTTCCAGCGAAAAAATATAATTGTCATGGGATTTGTGGATAAGCCGTCCGGTGACGGCGGAGCCTATTTTTGATCGATAGTAAGCGTAAAGGCGATCCAGCTCCAGTTCCCTCCCTTTTTTGTGAATCATCTGACGCACAGACAAAGCCGCTATCCTCCCCAGGCCTTCCAGCTCCACTCGCCGTCTGACCGTCAAGCCTATGCGCGCCTGGTTGTCGATTTTTCCGGCTTCGTCCATATTTATTTCGAGCTTCGGCTCTTGAACCGACTCGCAAACTTTCAGGATTTCAAACAGGTCGAACGCCCCTTTTTCCTTATCGAATTTCGCCTCCAGATTGTCACGCTCCAGCCGTTTTGACGCGGCGAAGGATACAGCGCCCTCAATCGTTTCGATCAGGTCGTTGATATTGATCGATTTTTCATTGGCGACCATGTTCAGGGCGTTTAAAAGTTCTGTTGGCATGCCTAAAACTCTATCTCAAGGTTTGCCTTTTTAATGTCTGGATACGGTATCTCCACGCTTTTACCCTCATCTTTGATCTCAAATGTAACACCCGTGTCATTCGCGTCCGTTATTACTCCCAGAGTCTTTCCAGAATCAACGCCAGCCACCATATTTTTCAAGACAAGGCAGGCCAGGCTACCGACCGCTCTTTTAAAATCGGCCGGTTTTTTTAAAGGCCTTGTCAACCCCGGCGACGACACTTCCAGAGTGTAGGGGCTATTCATAGAATTCTCCGCCGTAAGAGCCAGCTCAGCCTGCCTGGAGACTTTCGCGCACTCTTCCACCGTCACACCGCCATCTTTATCTATGTAGATTCTTAAAACAGGCGTTTTACCACGGCCTCTAATTTCGATATCCACAAGCTCAAGCGCTTCGCCTTCCACCACCGGCTTGATGACCGCCCTCAATGACTCCAGATCACCAACAGACATAGTTGAACCTTTAACAGACCAATCACATAAAAGTTTTCAAGCTTACTACAAGCGGCGCCAGATTTGTTGTTCATTATTATCACATAGAGGCAAACGCGCCTACAAGGCCGTCTATGGTGTTTTAGCGTACATGGCTCTATAGCCGGGCTTTACATAAAGCCTGCGCGAAGGTAAGCTGTAGTCGGTTTTCAACCAGTTTAATTTAACGGAACAAAAGTATGAATTTGCCAGATTCTTCCGGTCATTTCGGCCAGTTTGGCGGACAGTATGTGATCGAGACTCTTATGCCGGCCCTGAAAAAACTGGATAAAGAGTTTGACAAAGCGATGCGCGATCAGAAGTTTCACAAACTTCTGGAGCGTTACAACTCCACCTATATAGGACGGCCCACGCCTCTTTATTTCGCGGAGCGGCTGACCGCGCACTGCGGCGGGGCGAGAATATACCTGAAAAGAGAAGACCTGAACCATACCGGCGCTCATAAAATCAACAACACCATAGGCCAGGCGCTTATCGCCCTTCGAATGAAAAAGAAACGGGTCATAGCCGAAACCGGGGCCGGGCAGCACGGGGTGGCGACGGCGACCGCTTCAGCTTTGATGAATCTTGAATGCGCGGTTTACATGGGCGAAAAAGATATGGAGCGCCAGCGATTGAACGTATTTCGGATGCGTCTTTTGGGCGCCAGGGTGGTTCCGGTCTCCACAGGGACAAAGACGCTTAAAGACGCCACATCGGAGGCTATCCGCGACTGGATCGGCTCGTCCGCCGACACTCATTACATTATCGGCTCCGTTGTCGGCCCTCATCCGTTTCCGAAAATCGTCAGGGAGTTCCAGTCGGTTATCGGGCACGAGACCAAGTTCCAGGTAATGGTCAAAGAGGGCCGCCTGCCAGATGTTTTGGTGGCCTGCGTGGGAGGCGGCTCCAACGCCATCGGTCTTTTTCATCCGTTTCATCACGACGAGGAAGTGGCGATGGTGGGGGTGGAGGCCGGCGGGCTTGGGCTGGCCACCGGAAAACATGGGGCGCCGCTGGCCAGAGGGAAAATTGGAACGTTACACGGCTCTAAAAGTTACCAGATGCTCGATCCGGACGGGCAGGTGATGGATACCCATTCGATCTCCGCAGGGCTCGATTACCCCGGTGTGGGCCCGGAGCATTCTTATTATAAAAAAACGGGGCGGGCGAAGTATGTCTCCATTACAGATAAAAAAGCGCTGGACGCTTTTAAAAAACTGACACAGCTTGAGGGAATAATCCCGGCCTTCGAATCGGCCCACGCCATCGCCTACGCTTTGACCCAGGCCCCGAAAATGAAAAAAAGCGAGATGATGGTGATATGCCTCTCCGGCAGGGGGGACAAAGACGTGGTAGTGGCCCAGAGTGAGCTTGGTTAGGGCGCCTCTAAAAATTGCTTTCGTAGCGAAATCGAGCGAAAAGTCGTCAGGCGAGGCGGCGAGACAAAATAGCCGCAAGCGTAGTAATAACTACTCTG
>DRJW01000413.1 GCA_011052055.1 Nitrospirota bacterium | reverse complement strand
CCACGACGCCGATGACGCGGTTTCCCATATCTCTTAAGTCTCTGGCAGTGGGAATTATGGCCCCTGTGCCGTATCCCCCGCCGATCATCACGCAGGCGCCATCGTACTTGGCCACATGGGAGCGCTGTCCCAGCGGCCCGACCATATCCACAAAGCTGTCTCCCACCTCTTTTTGCGTCGCTTCGGTGGATGTCCGCCCGGCGGCCATGATAATAAGCTCTATATATCCTTTTTCCCTGTCCCACCCGCAAATGGAAAGAGGGATTCTTTCGCTATGGCTGTTGGGCCGGATGATGACAAACTGGCCCGCCTTGATTTTCGCCGACAGTAAAGGGGCGCTTATTCTTAAATGATAAGTGTTCGGGGAGAGTTCTTTTTTTGTAAGAATTGTGAAATCCTGCTTATAAACGCTCGCTTTAGATTTGCCGTTTTGTTTTTCTCCCGATCTGCAAAGGTGAAGATAATGCTCCGCCTCGTTTCTTACGATATAGGCGACATCCCATTCGTAATCGTCGAGCCCAAGCGCGGCTCTGAAGGCTTTATGGGATTTTGCGACCTGTTTTTCCGTAAGATACGAATTACACAGCATTTTTCCTATGGCCTTTATCGCATGTAGCCTGGTCAATGCCTTGGGATCGGGAAGGGCCGCAAAACAGGTATCGAACATTTTTTCACGTTCTTTTTCTCCTATGGCCGAGCTATCGAGGCGGTTGGAAATCCTCCCAAGACAGTAAAGAGCCGAGGACTTGACCTGCACGTTGGGCGAGGCGGCGTATTCCAGAACAGAGGGCAGAAATTTTAGCGCGTCGGCGCCTGTATAACATCCTGCGGCGCGAAGCATGCTGGTGAGAATGTACTGATCGTCTTTATATTGCTTGAGCCCGCCGAGAACAAGATCGACCGACGACCCGCCGATAGAACCGAGGATTCTGGCGAAATGCCTCACAGAATCGGGATCGGCCTGCGACAGCTGATCCATGGCGACCTCCGCCGCGCCATCCCCTAAAGAGACCATCAGGCTCTCGGCCTCCATCACCACCTGTTTAAGCGGCTCGTTACCTGTGTAATCATGGTAAAAAATCGTGGAAATCCCAGACGCAAGCTCTTTGTTCTCCTCCTTGGAAAGATCCGAAAGCTTCTTTATCTCCCCAATGGCCTCCTGTAAATGCTCTGAATCACTGGAGGCGAATTTTTTCGCGATTTTGTTAATTCTATCCGTCATTAAAAACTACCTTCCGTTATGAAAAATTCAGCTTTACCGGTTCACCTGGAGCCAAAGCCATTAATAACCCTTATACGGCAAACGATAACAATCGAAGCTTAAGATTTGATTAATTACCCCCCGGCGATGACAGCTTGTCATTCTCTTATATTTTACCTGAATTTTCAACCTCAACCGGCCAGGAAAAAATGAGCGCAAAAAATTCATTTTTTATACAAGCTCACTGCGGCATAACGCCATCTGCGCCGAACCTTCGCTTACGCCAACTTCTATCCACCTAAGGCCAGCGTAAGAGCCTTTATCAAGCTCTTTTAAAATTTCACCAAGGAGGTAACAGGATATTTTTTCGACTGTGGTGGCGTTGACCGGCACGATGACGCAATCCGCCGCAGGGAACAAAAAACGTTTCTTCCCGAATACAACCTCCACTTCGCTTTCACCTGCGCGCAATTTATATCTTTTCTCGTCCTTTGCGATCAACACTCTATGGTCGAGCGATTGACATACCTTGCTTACCACCAGGTTGAGATCGTGAAAATCGATAATAACGCCGTTGCCATCCGGCTCGCCGCATATTTCTACCGTGACAGAATAGTTATGTCCGTGCAGACGTTCGCATTTGCCCATGCCCACAAGAAAATGCGACGCCGCAAATCCGTTTTTGCCGCCATAAACGCGAATCCTGGTTTCTTGCCTCATAATAGATAAAATAGCTGATTTAAGACCTTTTACGCCAGTGGTTAATTATTTTTCCAGATGTTTTCTTGACAGGCGCCAAACCGAAAGTAAGAATGGTTATACGGCTATACCGCCGCCCAGATAAATAAACGGGGAAAACCAGTGGCTCTAGAAACGTTCAGCCAGCAACTTGCCGAGTGGAACAAGCTTAACCTGAAAAACTGCATAGGGGTCGATGAGTGCATGAAAGTGTGCCCGGTGGTCGATCCAGAGCTGACCATAGCCGAATTGAACGAGGCGTCCAAACCGGGAACAAGCCTTACCGAGGCCACTTTGAAGTTCGCCGGGGATTGCGTGCAGTGCGGCAGGTGCGATTCCGTCTGCCCGACGATCGCAGGCAGGTCGATCATGATGCTTGGGCTCAAAGAGAAAATGGCCTCTTCGGGCAAGTCGCCCTTGTCCCACCACAAATACTTCGCCCTGAAAGGTTTCGACAAAAGCCCTCTGCGCCGGACTGCGTTTAACACGTTTATGAAAGCGAAATGGAAATTTTCAGAGACCGATAAACCGAAATACGAAAAGCTGGCCAGACATATCGACAAGGACAAATTTAAAAAGAGCGAATATCTTTTTTATTTTGGATGCTATATCTTCACAAAAGAAGAGTCTGCCGTTCAGTGCCTCGATATCGCGGATTACCTGGGGGTCGATTATGAAGTGTTGGGTGGATTGAAAAGCTGTTGCGGGTGGCCGTCTCTTCTGGCCGGAAGGACAGGCGAGGCGGAGGATTATCATGAGCATTTAAAAGAGTGGATAGAAAAATCTGACCCTAAGTATGTGATAACCGGTTGCGCCGAATGTTACATGTCGCTGAACAAAGTCAACGCGAAGTACAAGATGAAATTCAAGGCTTTAACCACTCCCATGTGGCTGAACATGTTCAAGGACAGGCTGAGCCTGACAAAATCCGATACCAGGGTTACGTTTCACGATTCATGCAACATAAGCAGAAAGCTGGGCATGCCGGAGCCTGCCCGCGAACTGCTCGACCATCTGAGTCCATCAGTAGAGATGGAAAGGTCGGGGCAAAAAGACACCTATTGTTGCGGTTACTGGGGGCTTCACAACGATCCTGAGATATTAAAAAAGATACATAAAAGCCGGTTCGACGAGGCCAGAGCCACCGGGGCCAGGACTATGGTCGTCGAGTGCGTCACATGTCTTGAGTCTTTTTCTAAAAGCGCCGAAGGCTCTGGTTTGGAAATTGTCGATATAGTAAGCCTCGTCCATGACCGGATGAGACGAAAATGAAAAAGTATCTGATTATCGGTTCCGGCGTCGCCGGAGTATGCGCGGCGGAGTCGATAAGAAAACTCGATCCCGACGGCCAGATAACCATCTATAACGCCGAGTCTTTTCCCTTTTATTTCAGGGCGGCCATGGCTTTTTATATAAAAGGCGCCATATCCGAAGAAGAGCTATACGCAAAGCCTGCGTCGTGGGCGAAAGATCTGCGGATCGATGTATTAGGCGAAAAAGCTGTCCGGGTGAACACGGGCTGTAAAGAAGTCTTATGCCAAAGTGGACGAATGGACAAGTATGGCAGTCTTCTGATCGCCACAGGAGCGTGGCCATTCAAAGCCCCCTGGCCGGGAGCCGATCTTGAGGGAGTTGTCACCTACCGCTCAATTAATTGCGCCCGCAAAACCATCGAGCTTGTTAAAAAAGAGAATGTCAAAAAGGCGGTGATTGTCGGCGGCGGTATTCTGGGCGTGGAGTTCGTCGAGGACTTGCACAATCTGGGCGTTCAAACCACGCTCCTTATAAGGGGCGATAAAGTATTGGAACTGCTGTTCGATCAAGAGGGAGGGCGGCTGATACAGCGTCAAATGGAGGCGGACGGCGTTCGGGTGGCGTTCGGCTCCGAATTGTCGGAGATTACCGGAGAGAACGGCCGCGCCACGGGGATAGTCACAAAATCGGGCGAGAAGCTTACGGCCGGGCTTGTCGGAATCGCCATCGGCGCAAAGCCTCACATAGAGTTTCTTGAAGAGTCTGGAATCGAGACCGACCGGGGCGTAATAGTTGATGGACAGCTAAAGACGAACGTTGACGATGTTTACGCCGCCGGTGACGTAGCCGTTCGCAAAGCAGGCGCAAAGTTTGTTCCATGCAGAACATGGCTTACCGCCGCAAGCCAGGGAAGGGCCGCCGGGGCCAACATGACCGGGGCCGGGGCCGACTTTGAGGAAAAGGTTTTTTTTAACGCAAGCCACGCCTATAAATCAATCTACGCGGTGGTGGGGGCCTTTAACGCGCCGCGAGAGGATGGTTATGAGCATATCAGGATTGAAACGGGCAAGGACGCTTATAACAAGATAATAATAAAAGAGGGCAGAGTCGCCGGGGGGATTTTTATTGGCGACATCCGCCTTGCGTGGGATGTTTACAGAGCGATTGAAAAAGAAGCTCAAGTTGACGCGAAGGTTTTGTCAAGCAACGCAAGCCATAACATAGCCAGAGCCATGATTGGCGGGCCTCCGCTACTTTTCTGACATGGCGCCTTTTACAGCCGTTTACAGCGAAAATGGATTATCAGAGGTTCTCATAAGTCCTTATGGCTAGAATAGAAAATAGTGTCGCGAAGGCGCGCTCGCAGGCGATTGGGATTAGCAGGGCTTTTGCGGAGTTGACGCCTATGCTTGATCGAATCCATCTGATGTCGTTTAACGCAAAACTGGCGTCACACCGGTTAGGCGACAAAGGAATGTCGTTTTCCGTTATCGTTACGGAAGTCAGGGCTTTAGCCGGGGAGCTTCGGGAGCTGATAATAGAGGCTGAAAAAGACCTGTTGCAAGTCGTAAGCGAATTAGCTTCTGTCGTTAAAAGCGAGAACGACCTGAAACTGTTTCAAAAAAGTATCAGCTGTATGAATT
>DRJW01000412.1 GCA_011052055.1 Nitrospirota bacterium | reverse complement strand
TCGTCGATTTTCCTCTTCGAGGGGAATGGATTTACCTCCGGTCTTTCGGGCATCATCCTCACGCTTATGATTTTGTAAAGATCGGGAATAATCGCAAATACTATTCAAATGGAAATTTGCTGAGTTACATTTTTGGCCGGGTTCCCGCGAATATTTTCTACTGCTGGTCTGCGCCTGTATATTCCCCTGTCGCTGGAGTGGTGATAAAAGCAAACGATGGTTGGCCGGATAACAAAGTTGTCAATCTGGCGAGTACAATTATCCTTTGGGTGAAAGCGACATTTTTGTTCCGCCCCGCAAAAGATGGCCCCGATCTCGATATTCGCCCCAATGCTGGAAATTATATAATGATTCAATCTGAATCAGGGTTTATCGCGTTCATGGCCCACATGCGATCAGGATCCATCAAGGTTAAAACCGGCCAGCAGGTTGCTGAAGGGCAGGCGGTTGGCGAAGTTGGCAACTCTGGCAATACCACCATGCCGCATCTTCATTTTAATTTATTTGACCAAATAAACGATCCTTACCAGGCAAAAGTAATACCATTTGTTTTTCGAAGCTTCGAGAGGCGCAACGGCAATAATTGGGAAAGCGTTCAAAACAATACTCCAAAAATAAAAGGAGAAGCTATCAGAAAACAGCTATGAATCTCAATTTAGCTTCCCAACCCCATCGCTTTACCACCCGTTTCGCGCCTGCGCACCGTGATCTTTTTATTCAAAATATTCATCAATATGCAAGACCCCCTGGGGGTATCTCTTGACGCGAAGGAGCCTGACTGTAAGAATATTTATATTCGGTTTTGTAAAAAGGAAAAATTATGAAAAACAGCGCCAACCTGACGCCCGAATGGGTGGAGCGGGTTTACACCAGAATGGAAAACACTCTCGATAAAGTCCGGGCAAGGCTCAACCGCCCGATGACGCTGGCGGAGAAGATTGTTCTCGGCCATTTACACGATCCTGAAAACCAGGAGCTGACTGCTGGCAAAAGCTATCTTTCTTTAAGGCCGGATCGTGTCATCATGCAAGACGCCACCGCCCAGATGGCGTTGTTGCAGTTTATGAGCGCTGGCAAAAGCACGGTCGCTGTCCCCACCACGGTTCATTGCGACCACCTTATCCGCGCCCACATGGGAAGCGGGCCAGACTTAAAGCTCGCCAACAAAGAAAACGAAGAGGTATACGATTTTCTCAGGACTGTTTCGGCGAAGTTCGGAATAGGGTTCTGGCGCCCTGGCTCCGGCATCATCCACCAGGTCGCGCTGGAGAACTACGCTTTCCCCGGCCAGATGATAATCGGCACCGACTCCCACACCCCCAACGCAGGCGGCCTCGGCGCTATCGCCATTGGCGTCGGCGGCGCGGACGCGGTGGACGTGATGGTAGACGCGCCGTGGGAGGTTTTGTATCCGAAAGTAATAGGCGTCAAGCTCACCGGAAGTTTAAGTGGCTGGAGCGCGCCAAAAGATGTGATCTTAAAACTCGCCGGAATTCTGACCGTCAAAGGGGGCACAAACGCCGTCGTCGAATATTTCGGGCCTGGATGCGAGTCGATATCTTGCACCGGGAAGGCGACCATAACGAACATGGGCGCGGAGATCGGCGCGACCACTTCTATTTTTCCATACGATCAGAGGATGAAAACTTATCTCGACGGAACCCGGCGTGGGTTCTGCTCCGATTCTGCGCAGATGAGACAAAGCTTGCTGACGGCTGATTCGGAGACGGCCCACGATCCTGAGTCTTTTTACGACAAGGTTATCGAGATAGATTTATCCGCCCTGGAGCCGCGCGTTGTGGGCCCACACACGCCCGATCTGGCAAGGCCGGTATCGCAGATGGCTGAAGACACGAAAGGCGCGCAGTTCCCGGCGAAAATCTCGGCGGCTCTTATCGGCTCGTGCACAAATTCGTCATATGAAG
>DRJW01000411.1 GCA_011052055.1 Nitrospirota bacterium | reverse complement strand
CGTTCATGCTCTCGAAAATGCTTTCTTCATAGCTTAACATCATGAAATTATCTTTGAATTCGCCTATGGCCGGCGCCACCGCCTGGCCGAGCGCTTCTTTTACGATCATGGTAAAAAAGTCGGCTCCGGAAGCGACGGTAAGCTGGATAGCCCCGGAAAACCTCGGGTTAATCTCGAAAAAGTTTATTTCTTCACCTTGCGCCATGCATTGAAGGTTGACAGGGCCCAACACTCCCAGTTTTTCGCATATCGATTTGCTCAAGTCGATAAGCTTCGGTATTTTTCTGGTTCTTCCCCTGTCGCACACACCGGCGCGTATGACAAGCCTTTCCCTCGGCACAACCGAAAGAATCTTTCCGTCCATGCCAGCCAGAACATCGACGGTGTACTCGTCGCCCGCGAGAAATCGCTGGATGATCGGGTCGTCCACATAGTCGGTGAAAAACCGGAGCTCTTTTTCGTTTTTAATCGGGCGCGCTCCCACCGACCCTCTGCCAAGCCTCGGTTTGATGAACAGCGGATATTCTACAGCGCCGTAATCTATCTGGGATGGCAATAAAGTCTCCGCGAAAGGGAACCCGTGCTTTTTGAAGAATTTGTATGTAAGGTATTTGTCACGGCACACTTTCCCCACCTCCTTATCTGAAACAAGGACGGTGACGCCGATGGCCTCAAACTCTTTTTTTCGCTGGCCGAAAATTTCCAGCTCTTCGTCGATAGTGGGCGCAAGGAGCTTGATTTTTTCTTTTTCGCAAATTTCAAGCAGTTGCGGGATGTAATCGCTGGAGGATGAAAGAGGGACGATGTGGAACTTATCGCAAAACCTGAGCCCGGTTGACATTTTGTCGGTATCGGAGGCGATGACTTTTCCTGGAACGCCAAGGTTTCCAAGAGCTTTTTTAAAGCCGCGAATCATGGCGACGCGCCTTGATGTGGCGGTGACAAAGATATTAAATTCCTGGTTCATAATATCTTGCGATAATTATCAATTGTGGCCAAACCTAAACAGAAAACCGCGAAGAAGACGGATTGGTGTATAATAAACAATATCGGCGCAAAGCCACAATACTTAATAAATAGAGGGAACCCTCCGGCGGCGCCCCGGAAAGCCAGATTATTTACATGGCCGCGTCTGCAGTACAAACAATGTATAATCTTTCAGCGAATGTATAGTCCGCGCGATAATCGTGTCATTCGCCATCCAGGGCCAAGACGCAAAGTTTTGAAATTACCGCATAATCTGAGACCGGCGCCGGTTCTGGCCGGGGGCCTGGTTATTTAAATAAAGGAATTAATTTTTATGTCTATTCTTGTATATCAGAAAGTTGGGGTTTTCATAGACGCCGAGAACATCGAGCTTGCCGGTTATAACCTGTATGGCGGGCGATTCAACTACGCCATGCTAATCGAGGAGGTGGGGAACCGGGAAGTCACCAGGATAATTTATTACAAGCCCATACACAAAAACATCAGCGATGACTTTCGGAAATTCTGGGAGACCCTGGGCGGAGAAATAAAACAGCCGGTTAAAAACGCCGACGCCTGGATGACCATCGATGCGGTCACCCTGGCCGATAAACTAGACGTAGCCGTCCTGGTGGGCGGGGACAAGGACTATCTTCCTCTGTTATGGTATCTGAAAAACCGGGGATGCAAAGTGGAGGTATGGTCGTTTCCAGAGACATGCGCCGAAGTGATGAAAGAGGCCGCCGACCGGTATGTCCCGCTTGACAAGAGGCTCGTGTTAAAAGATAAACCATCTTCCAAATCCTCCAAAAAATCAAAAAGGTCTTGACTTTAAATAGGGGAGCAGGTACAACCAAGACCGAAGTCGTGATATCCGTTTGCGTCCCCAGGCGTTGTCTCTGGCGGGCGTATGTAGCTGTATCTGGCGCCGCTGTTTGGGCCCGCTGTTTGGGAGTTGATGTCGCGGCTTTTTCCTAGGGGACTTTAAGGACATAAGGCGTAATATGTTTTCCAAAAAATATACGATCATTTTTATTCCAGATGTAGCCGGGCGGTTCAGGCGGTTCTCCGTGCCCAAAATGTTTGTCAAAGGCGCCGTTGCGGTCGGGATGGTGTTTTGTGTGATCTTCGGTTATTTCGCTTATTCCGTTTTGCAAAAAAGCAGTGACCTTGGCGAGCTCGGTTCGCTTAGAACCGTTACAGCCAGCCAAAAGCTGGAAATTCAGCAGTTCAGCCAGAAGCTGAGGCAGATAGAGACGCAGATGACGCGCCTCGAGCAGTTCGACAAGAAGCTGAGGGTGATTACCGCCCTTGAAAGCCAGCCATCCACCGGGCATGAGTTCGGCTCCGGCGGGCCGGATCAGGACGCAATGGTCAGCTTTTCATCCGCGTCGAAAAAATATACTCAGTCGCTCATGGATTCGCTTAACAGCGATCTGGACAGGATCGGCAAGCAGGCGGAATCGCAGGAAGTGAGCTTTTTCGAGCTGGACGAGTTCTTTAAAGAGCAGTCGTCCCTGTTGTCGCACACTCCTTCGATCTGGCCCACTCGCGGATGGGTGACCTCCACCTTCGGATACCGCCGCTCTCCTTTTACCGGTCTTCGTGAAATGCATGAAGGGATTGACGTCGCCACACAAAGAGGCGCGCCGATTCTCGCTCCGGCGAACGGAATTGTAATCCGCGTCGGCTACCACGTGGGATACGGAAAAATGATAGAGATAGACCATGGATACGGTGTTGTAAGCCGTTACGGGCATAACTCGAAAAATATCGTTAAAGTCGGCCAGAAAATCAAGCGCGGCGACTTGATCGCCAAAGTGGGCAGTACAGGCAGATCCACAGGTCCGCATCTGCACTACGAGGTGTTGCTAAATGGCGTTCCTGTCAATCCGTACCGCTACATCTTCCAGAACTAGAATTCCCTTTTTTCGGTGTTTACAAAAAGCCGGGCTCTGGCGTAAGCTTATAATTTAAAACGATCTGGTGTATCCGATGATAGAGATCAACCTTCCCAACAAACTTACTTTACTTCGCATTTTTCTCATTCCACTGCTTCTTGTGTTTTTAATATCTCCTTCGTTCTGGCCATGTTTTTTCGCGGCTATAATATTCGCCCTGGCCGCGGCTACAGACTGGCTGGACGGGCACCTGGCCAGAGTCACAAACCAGGTCACATTGCTTGGCAAGCTTTTAGACCCTGTGGCCGATAAACTGCTTGTGGTCTCAGCCCTGGTTCCTCTGGTGGAGCTGGACAGGGTGGCGGCCTGGATTGTTGTTATTATAGTAGGCCGCGAATTCGCCGTATCGGGCCTTCGGATGATAGCTTCAGCCCAGGGTATTCATATCTCCGCCGGTTCTCTGGGGAAATATAAAATGGGCGCGGAGATTACCGCCATTCTTTTTCTGATACTTGATTTTAATATTCTTTTTCATTATCTGGGGCAGATAAGCATTTTGGTGGCGATGGTACTTTCGGTTCTCTCCGCCTCAGACTACTTCGTCCAGTTCTGGAACAGGCTCGACGACGAGAAGGCCACCGATCTATTTTAACGGTTTTTCTTATGTTTCGGTGGTTTTATCTCCACAGGCCCGTGTACGATTTCGGCTCCGGCGGCCCTGGCTATCCCTTTGAGCATTCCCTTGAAAATGAAAAAGTGGAACGGATAGACAAGATACCAGTAGGCCAATCCAGCCACGCCGCGCGGCATGAAGCTTGCGATCTGCACAAGCTCGGAGGTTCCGTCTTCATTTTGTTTTAGCCTGAACTCCAGCGTAGCCTCCCCCGGCGCCTTCATCTCGGCGACCAGAAACAGACGTTTGCCAGGTTCTGCGTCGAGTACCCTCCACCAGTCCAGCGCGTCGCCTGCTCCCAGATCGCTGGGGCTTCGTCTCCCCCTGCGGACGCCGAACCCGCCAGCCAGCCTGTCGATAAAACCTCTTATCTCCCAGAGCCAGTTGGCGAAATACCATCCCCTGTCGCCGCCGATTTCACTGATGGGCGCCCATAATTTTTCAGGAGAGGTTTTTACCGTTATCGTATGCCAGCTTTCCCTTATATCTCCTCCGGCGTAGGGAGCGTCATTGTAATGGCCCCACTCCGGCGGTTTGCTGACACCGGCGTCCATCCAGCTTGATTTGATAACTTTCTGCTCTATTCTCTCCAGCGCCATATGAATAGCCTCCTGGCACGTGAGCAGTTTTTGCGGGATGACCAAAACAACTCTATGACCATCCTGGACAATCATATTGCTCCCAATCCCTTCGGCAAGAGGCATTGCTATATTACCTGGGATCGGCGTGACAAGATGTACTATCCAGGAGGCCATTCTTGGAGTAATGAACGAAACAGGTATGACTATCCGCTTTCTAAGGCCAGCCTCTTTGGCGTATATATCTATGATCTCCAGGTATGTCAGGATTTGCGGCCCGCCAATATCGTATGTCTGCCCTATCGTCTCCTCCAATTCCAGGCTGTTTATCAGGTATACGAGGACATTGCGGATAGCGATAGGCTGGGACGGGGTGAGCGCTCTGCGCGAGGTTATCATCAAAGGAAGCCGCTCGACCAGGTATCTGAGCATTTCAAAAGAGGCGCTGCCGGAGCCCAGAATCATCGCGGCGCGAAAATGAGTCACCGGAACCGGTCCCGCCTCCAAAATCGCGGCCACTTCTTCGCGTGACTTAAGATGCTTGCTTAGTTCAGGGCTATCAGACGACAATCCGCCCAGATATATTATCCGCTCAAGCTGGGCGCTTTGGGCCGCTTTGACCATGTTTTGCGCGGCGATACGGTCGCTCAGGGCGTAATCTTTCGACGCCGCGTCCATAGAGTGAATAAAATAATAAGCGGCGCCGCACCCGTCAGCCGCTTTCGTTAAGGAGTCGAGGTCTAAAGCGTCCGAGTAGACCAGTTCCAGGTTGGGGTGTCCGGCCCAGGCGCGAGCCTGAAGTTTTGTCAAGGATCTTGCCGTGGCGCGCACTTTATATCCGGCTGTAAGAAGACGTAAAGCGACCCTTCCGCCGACATAACCTGTGGCGCCGGTGACAAGGACAGGTTTTTCAGACACAGCGTTTTTTATCCTTACCATTCTCTCTGGTTATTATCGGCCCAGTAGGGAGGAGATATCAACTCACGAATCGACGAGCCAGACTACGGCAAGTGGACGGTTAGGCGCCTGGATATAAAAGCTATTGCCAGACGAAGCGCACCGGTTTTTTCGGATCACCGATCCGGGCCACGTCGAACGGCCAGACCGGGCCAGACTCTTCGGAAGAAGGATCGGACGCTGTCGATTTTGAAGGAGCGATTTCGGCGATATAAACTTCCAGAACGCCGTTTATATGTATCGCTTTTTCAATTCCTATCCTGTGCCCCTTAACCGGCTCTTCACCGGCGAAAACGGCTAATAGCCTGTCTTTGCTCCAGTCGAACCGGGGCGCCGTCTCCTCGTCCACATCCAGATCGGACAGAAGCCTGGAATAACTTTTGTCATCATATATGATCCTGGCGCTCTTTTTTATCTCTTCGCTTGCGACAGGATTGACCAGCTTCACAGGATATATGGCCGCAAGCTGGCTGGCCAGAATCACCGCATCTGATTCTTTCACCCGGTAATATTCAGCCGGTGTGTTTTTAACGATATCTGTAACAGCCGCCTCTATACATTTTCGTATGGCCTCCTCGGCGCCGGTTCCCGTGAACCCGCCAAGACCGACCGGAACGCGCGACCAGCCGCCGCCCACACCGCCGATGATACCGCCGCCCCAGTTGTGATAATGTCCCTTGGCTGTGCCTGCGTATACTACCCGTCCGGTTTTAGCGTCTACGATTTTGATATCGATGGTGACGGTAGACTCCTTGTATGTCACGATGCCTATGGGCGCGTCATCGTTCTTGTTGGCTATGGCTAAAGACGCGCCGAAAGTGATCGCGCCGATTATCAGCCCTCCCGCGCCATAATGCTCCGGCTCGAACTCTGTCACGGCTCCCATCACCAGAAGGTCGGCCCCCTCAAGCTCGCCCATGGCCGATACTGTCCTGGCCGACACCCTGCCGGACGCCGTGAAGTCCTGCTCGTTAATGACACCATCTATATCCTGACGGTCGAGCATGATGAAACGGTTCGATTGGAACAGGGCGGTGACCAGCATATCGGCCATGCCGCTTCCTATTTTTGGGGCGCCCTTTGCGCTTTTATCGATGAACTTCACGACGGCCATGCGCGCTTTCGGCCCGTTGTAAGCCTCGGCTTTGGCCTGTCCCATAGAGGGGCCGCCGCCCCGGACAGTGGCGG
>DRJW01000410.1 GCA_011052055.1 Nitrospirota bacterium | reverse complement strand
CGTTTTTATCGGGGCGGAACCCGCCGGCCCTGGTGTAGGCCGTGGCGCCTCCGGGTGTGGTGACTTTAAAAAAACCTTGTCCGCCTATAGCCATATCAAAAGGCTGACCCGAATAAACGACCGCCCCCTGCGCCTGATTTGACTGAACTCCGATCATGGCTGATCCGGCTCCTCCCGGCAGTGACGACTGGACAGCGCCAGACCCTTTAAAACCGGGAGTGTTGAGATTGGCCAGATTATTGGAAGTTACACGTGTTTGATTAATATACGATCTCAAGCCGGAGAGAGCCGCGCTCATACCCTGAATCATAAGCCATCCCTTAATATCGAGCCATACACAAGCCTACTCCCAAAACGCGAAAGGAGCAAGCTCGCTTACCGACCCGGCCTTTTATCGGCAGGTTGTTCTCGAAACTTTAGCGCTTATAGCCTTTTAAAAAAATAAAAAATATTTTTGCCGCCTCACTCAAGAATTCAAAGTTTACGTCGATTGATTGGTTAAGAGAAGTTGTCAATTTAGTTAACAGAAGGAAGCGTTTTTTTTAAGTTTAATAATGTTTACTTAAACCAGGTTAAGGAATCGACCCGGCGGTAAGCAAAGGAAGCGTTAAAACATCAAGGAGGAAGAGTAACATGGCATTACGAGTTTACAACAACATTTTCTCACTTACGGCGCAAAGGAACCTGGGTAACAACAGTACCGCCCTGGGCCAATCACTAGAGCGCCTGTCGTCTGGTATCCGCATTAACCGTGGCGCGGACGACGCGGCTGGGCTGGCCATCTCCGAGGCTCTGCGGTCCGACATCAGGTCGCTCCAGCAGGCGTTAAGGAACGCCAACGACGGCATATCGATGATAAACACCGCTGAAGGCGCCCTGTCGGAGCAGGCCGCCATTCTGGTCAGGATGAGAGAGCTGGCGGCGCAGGCGGCCACAGGCACAGTCGGATCGACGGAGCGGACCACGATCAACCGTGAGTTCACAGCGCTAAGAGACGAAATCGACAGAATCTCCGCAGTGGCCGAGTTTAACGGCCAGAAACTGACCGATGGCGCTCTTGACAATGTAAATTCGACGAACGGAGTAGTCCAGTCGGTGGTTATCCAGGTCGGAATGCAGGCCAACAGCGCCGACAGGATCAACCTTAACGCGGCGGTAAACCTGACGGCGATAGATTCGACGGGTCTCAACATAACCGGCATTTCTGTCGACTCCGTCACGTCGGCCCTCGATTCGTTGAGCAGGCTGGACTCGGCCCTTTCGATTGTCACAGAAGGGCGTGGCAAGCTGGGCGCGGTGCAGAACCGTCTCGTGCATACCATCAACAACCTTGCGGTCAGCGCCGAGAACCTGCAGTCTGCGGAATCGGCCATTCGTGACGCGGATTATGCGTCGGAGATATCGCAGTTTACCAGAAACCAGATACTGGTGCAGGCTTCAACTGCGATTCTCGCCCAGGCGAATTTGGTGCCTCAGACCGTTCTGCAACTGCTAGGTTAAACCTGGCGCCTCAGACCGTTCTGCAACTGCTAGGTTAAACTTGGCGCCTCAGACCGTTCTGCAACTGCTCGGTTAAACGGTATGATTTGATAGCAGAGTCATTACCAAAAGCGGGAGGTTTTTAAAAAAGCCTCCCGCTTTTTTTATGTTTTGAAAATCCCGGATAGGTCTGGAAATATTTATGACTCTTTAATGGTCGAGTCGATACGTTTAAGAGAGTCGAGAAGTCGTGAAAGTTTCTGAACCGGCCACATGTTCGGCCCGTCGCATGGGGCGTTATCGGGATCGTTGTGAGTTTCCAGAAAGAGGGCTGATATACCCACGGCCACAGCGGCGCGCGCGAGAGGGGGTATAAGGTTTCTGTCCCCACCGCTTGATTTTCCCAGGCCGCCGGGACGTTGAGCCGAATGGCCGGCGTCGAACACGATTGGCGCCCCGGTTTTGGACATTTCGTAAATAGAAGACATATCGACGACAAGGTTGTTATATCCGAACGACGCGCCTCTTTCGGTCAGCATCACCTTGTCGTTTCCGGCCTGCTTGATTTTTTCAATAACGTTGACCATATCCCACGGCGCCATGAAAGGGCCTTTTTTTACATTCACAGGTTTCCCGGTTTTCCCGGCGGCGTATAATAGGTCGGTCTGGCGGCAGAGAAACGCCGGGATCTGGATAATATCCACGACCTCTCCCGCAGAGGCGGCCTCGGCGGGGGAATGGATGTCGGTAATAACCGGCGACCCTGTCTCCGCTCTTACTTTTTCAAGCGTTCTTAGCCCCTCGTCCGCGCCGATCCCACGGAAAGAGCCGGGCGACGACCTGTTGGCTTTGTCGTAGGACGACTTAAATACGAATGAGACCCCTGCTTTTTCGGTTATTTTTTTTATTTCCACGGCAAGCTTTAAGGCGTGATCTTCGCTTTCAATAACGCAAGGTCCTCCGATAAACACGAGAGGCAGACCGGAGCCGAAAGTGACCGGGCCGGGATCGACGCTGATATTCATATTAGCTGGTTATTGTCTTTAGCCGCTTTGATAAACGAGACAAACAGCGGATGAGGGCTTCGGGGGGATGATTTGAACTCCGGGTGAAACTGACCGGCCAGAAACCAGGGATGATCCTCGATCTCGATAATCTCGACCAGCCTGCCGTCTGGCGACATTCCCGAAAAAGTCAGCCCCGCCTCTTCGAGCCGCATCCTGTAATTGTTGTTAAATTCGTAACGGTGACGGTGGCGCTCGTTTACTTTATGTTTTTTGTAAGCGGTATACGCTATCGATTTGCTTCTTAACTGGCACGGATACGACCCCAGCCGCATGGTAGCCCCCATATTTTTCTGGTTGACCTGGTCCGGCATCAGGTCGATAACCGGATCGGGGCTGTCGGGCGCGAACTCGGAGCTGTTGGCGTCTTTAATGCCGCAAAGATTCCTCGCAAACTCGATGACGGCGCAATGCATGCCGAGACATATCCCGAAATACGGAATTTTTTTCTCCCTCGCCAGCTTTACCGCCAGGATTTTTCCCTCTATCCCGCGCTCTCCGAATCCGCCCGGAGCAAGAATGCCGTCGGCGTCTCTCAATGTTTTTTCGATATTTTCCCCGGTCAGATGCTCCGAGTTGACCCAGTGGAAATATATATCCACATTGTTGGCGAGCCCGCCGTGGCTTATGGCCTCCGACAGGCTTTTGTAGGCCTCGGTCAGCGCCACATACTTTCCGATTATGGCGATATTGATTTTTGGTTTGGGAGCGTAAATGTTTTCCACAAGGGCGCGCCATCCGGTAAGATCGCTCTCCTTTTTTTCGAGATCTAAAAGCTCAAGCGCTATCTCGTCCAGCTTCTCGGCGAAAAATCTTAGCGGAACTTCATAAATAGACTTTACGTCTATGCCCGATATGACGTTTCGTCGCTCGACGTTGGTGAACATGGAAATTTTCTTTTTAACAGCGTCATCGAGTGGCGCCTCGGATCGGCACACCACGGCGTCCGCCTGTATCCCTATCTCAAGAAGGACACGGACAGAATGTTGTGTCGGCTTGGTTTTCAGCTCTTTAGCCGCTTTTAGATAGGGAACCAGCGTCACATGGATAAAGGCGCAGTTTTCCTTGCCTATATCTATCCTGTATTGGCGCATGGCCTCCAGGAAAGGGAGCGATTCGATATCGCCCACAGTGCCGCCTATTTCACAAATAACGATGTCGAAATCCCCGCCAACGGCGTCGAAACGGCTTTTTATCTCATCTGTGATATGGGGAATAACCTGAACGGTGGCTCCAAGATAATCGCCTCTGCGCTCTTTGGTGATGACGCTGTTGTAAATCCAGCCGGTGGTGACGTTGTTCAGCTTTCCCATCCGGGTGGAGATGAACCGCTCGTAATGGCCAAGGTCGAGGTCTGTCTCCGCTCCGTCGTCGGTGACGAAAACCTCGCCGTGCTGGTAGGGGCTCATTGTGCCGGGGTCTACATTGATGTATGGATCGAGCTTCATCATGGTGACGCTGTAGCCCCTGGCCTCCAGCAGAGCTCCGAGGGAGGCGGCGGTGACACCTTTGCCCAATGACGACAGAACGCCGCCGGTTACAAAGATGTACTTTGCCATTAATTACCCATTCGAGAAAATCTCATTAGCTTTTTTCAGATCTTCCGGGGAGTCTACGCCTATCGAATCGCAATCGGTTTCAATAACCATAATCCGCTCGCCATTTTCAAGGATTCTCAGTTGTTCGAGCTTTTCGCATTGCTCAAGAGGAGTCGGCTCCAAAGCGGCGTATTCTACTAGAAAATCGCTTCGAAATACATAAATTCCTAAATGTTTATAAAGCGGGCGCTTATCCGCTTCGCCGTCCCGGTCGTTCGGGATAGGCAGTTTCGAAAAATAGAGGGCGTATCCCGCAAGATCCCGGACGACGCATGTCACGTTGGGATCTTCGGCCTCGGCAGGCGAGATGGGGA
This sequence comes from Nitrospirota bacterium, assembly GCA_011052055.1. Classification (GTDB taxonomy): domain Bacteria; phylum Nitrospinota_A; class UBA7883; order UBA7883; family UBA7883; genus DRJW01. The sequence continues at coordinate 3,987 of DRJW01000410.1, read as the reverse complement.
CGCAAAGCGTGGTCACTTTGATTTCAGGTATTTCTATCAACGCGCTTACGGCGGAGTCGACCGCCTCTGCGTTTATGAACGGCTCGTCGCCCTGCAGATTTACCACAATATCCGATTTTACAAGCCTTGCCACCTCTGCCGTCCGGTCGCCGCCGGATCGGTGGCTTTTCGATGTGAGCAAAGCTGTGCCTCCGAATTTTTTAACCGCCTCCACAATTCGGTCATCATCGGTGGCCACTATCACTCTGTCCGCCGTTTTCATATCCTTAGCGCGGTTATAAACATGCTCGATCATCGGTTTTCCGCCGATAAGTTTTAAAGGCTTGCCTTCGAGCCTTGCGGAGTGAAAACGGGCGGGGATAACCACGAGGACGTACGGCTTGTTAATCATTCACAGTGGGGCCGGATTTAAACAGATAAAAAACAATATCAGCTTCCTTACGATCATCGAATATCAATAAGCGTGTTTGTTTATGAAACCTTTCCAGATGGTAAGCCACAAAATCTTGATATCGAAACTCATCGACCAGTTTTCAATATAATAAAGATCATACTCGATCCGCTTATCCAGAGAAGTGTCTCCGCGCCATCCGTTGACCTGCGCCCAGCCGGTGATACCAGCCTTCATTTTGTGGCGAAGCATATACATGGGTACGCTTTTCTTGAAATTCTCCACAAACACAGGCCGCTCCGGGCGCGGGCCGACGAGGCTCATGTTTCCTTTTAGCACGTTGAAAAGCTGGGGGAGCTCATCGAGACTGGTTTTCCTGAGAAACTGGCCGATCCCGGTGCGCCTGTTATCGTCCGAGGAGGCCCAGACCGCTCCTGTCTTTTTCTCCGCGTCCATTTCCATCGACCTGAACTTATAGATGGTAAACGGCTCGCCGCCCAGGCTCATCCGCTCCTGCTTGTAGAAAAGGGGCCCTTTCGTCCCCAGTTTTACCAACGCCGATATGATGAGCATCACCGGCGACCAGATGATGATAAAACAAAGAGATAATATAATGTCGAACGCCCGCTTGAGCACAACGTTCCAGCCGTACATCGGGCTTTCGGAAAGCGATATGATGGGAAACCCGTCGAAGTCTTCAACGCTTGTGTTTAGCTGGATGAACTGCAGGATGTCTGGCGCAAGCTTTATGTCCACCGTCTCCTCCCCCAGAAGGTTCAGTGTATTCTCCAGCCTGTCATAAGCGCTGTGGGGAAGGGCGATGAATATCTGGTCGACTTTATGCTCGTGTATAAGCCTTTTTACATTATCGATCACGCCTATGACCTCGTAACCATGGTATTTCCTGCCAACATCATTCGGGTCGTCCGACAAAATTCCTTTGACGATCATTCCTGATTCTGGATGACGGGAGAATGTCTCGGCGAGCGCTTGCCCCAGATCACCGGCGCCGACGATGAGGATGTAACGGAGGTTGCGGCCTCTCCGGCGCATTTCGCGAAGGATCGCCCTTGTCACCGCATGAGAGACGACCAGCGAAATATTACTGAATATCCAGAACAGAGCCATCGCCAGTCTTGAATAGGAGTATCCGCGAAAAGAAAACGCGGCGGCCATCGTGATGACAGCCGCGATGGTGGAAGTCTTGAAAATCCTGAAATACTCATTAAACCTTGAGTCCGACCTCATCGGAACATAAAGGCCTCCGAGCCGCATGGAAACGGCCCAGATAATGACAACCGCAGGAGTGAAGTAAAGGTATTGCGAGAGGGGAGGCACACCCTTGGGCATAGAGAAAAGGCCGAAATCGAACCTGAAGTGGTAAGAGAAGACCCACGAGAAGATAACGGCCCCGATGTCTACCACCAGCATTATGGTTAGAAACAACTGGTTGTGCTTTTTTAACATTTCGCCGGTATGTTGTTGGCAATCATAGATTTATTCAGGCCAGTATAAACCAGAGAGCCTCAGGTTTGGAGGAAATTTTTATTTTGCGCCAGCAAGGCTCTCGCAATGCGTGAGCCAGAATTTTTCTTGTCTGGTGACCGCTGATATTTTGACTTTTTGGGGAGGTGGACATATATTCAGAGAAAGGTTGAGAATTTGCGGGTTTTTCTCCTGATCGAGCGGAGATTGCAAAATGAGGATCAATGTAAGGGCGGCTCTTTTGTTAGCGCCATTACTGGTTATGACCGCTCTGCCCCCGGCCACTTTAGCGCATCTTGACGGCGCCAGTGTAGTCACGGTTCATCCCGAATCGTGCAATTACGGGGCTTCCACCGAGGAATCAGGATCATCAGGGCGCGATATGACAATGGATTGCTCCGAATGCGACGACTGCTGTTCGGGCGCCGGGATATCTGCGGAACCCGCCGCATCAATGAAAATAAACTTCATTTTAAAGCGGTTCGCTATAAACGAAATTTTCTCCTCTCTAACCTCGCTCATCTTCAAAGCCCCAGAGCGCCCGCCAAAACTTCTCTCCTGATCTTCCATATTCATTAACGAGGTCGAGCCAGGGGCGGGGTGCGTTTGAACTGCGCCGTCTTACGCCTGGCTTGCGCATCAACTGTGTTGATTAATTTATGAGGAGTGGTGTCATGCAAAGAAGTTTTACCGCATTATTCGCCCTTACTTTCATTTTCGGCCTTACTTTTATTTTCGGGTTGATAAGTTTGATCTATCCGGCCAAATCGGAAGCCACGCCAAATTTTGCGCGGGAGCAAGGGTTGGCTTGCTCGACATGTCATACAAGTTGGCCCCTGCTAAATGACTTTGGCAGAGCTTTTCTTGAGAACGGTTACGCGGTAGGGAATGTTGAGAAAATTCCACCAAGGCTGGTCGCTCAGAAGGATATCCCCGTGCCGGCTCTGCGAGTAACCCTCAGTCTGTTCGACAAAAGTAGTTCGCAGGATAGAACCTACGACACGCTGACGGAAGAGGACAAACAGCTCAAGATGAGGGCGATGAACAGGATAAGCGCTCTTTTTGCCGACAGGGTGGGTTCTTTTTACTACTTTATGGAATTTGAGTCTGAAGCTGAGCCTAATCCCGCGAGGGACGAGGCGGGATTGCAGATACAGGTGCCGATGGCTCATGTTGGATGGGTTTTTAGCCCCCAGTTCAGTGTCAGGGCTGGCTTCATGTCTCCTCTCAGCCCGGACGGACGTAACACCGTCGCTCAGAAAAAAGTGCAACGGTATGGGTGGTCGGCGAGCGGAAAGGAGTTTGTGCCTGTGACAACTCAAGCCATCTCCGCTTACGGTAATATAGGAAACGCATTTTACATTCTTTCATGGCACGGACAGGATGGCGGCCTGGAAGGACAGGATCCGAAATTTTTTACCGGAAGGCTTGCGTATGATCTGCCTTTTAATGTTTCGATAGGCGGATTTTACAGCTCAGGTAAGAAATACAACGAAGACATTGGCAAGTCCGAGGACAAGCTCAACAGGTATGGAGTCGATCTGCAGTGGCAGACCGAGGATGGTTTCCAGCTTAACGCCCTTTACGCCGTTAAGAGCGAGGATGAGACGACCATGAACGAAACCACTGGCGCAAGCTCCCAGGCGGAGGCGACGGACAACAATCTGTCTGTCTACGCGCAATACATCATAGCGGGAGCCGAAAAGCCAATGGCCTCGATCGGGGCGAACTATGACTCGTACACCATGAACGATGGAGACGACGACTGGACCAGGGGTGCCTTGTTCCTGACCTATTTCGCCAGGGAGAACGTGAAAGTCCAGTTTGGCTGGGAAAGTACGCTTGATGCGCCTGAGCGGTATACGAACAAGGAGTCGAGGTACACCTTTATGGTGGATATAGGCATTTAGCCAGATAATTCAGGAGACAAAGTGGCGCCTCTTTAATCGAGGGGCGCCACTTTTGATGATGAGGTCTTTGATCTCAGACGCCGCTTTTAGTTTGTCCGGTTTTGACAAGATCGGCGTAACTCTGAAAACCTTCCGCATTACCGCTCTTTTCGGCCTTGTCCGCCATCTGCGCCCGGCGCGCTTTTATGCGCGGATCTTCAT
>DRJW01000409.1 GCA_011052055.1 Nitrospirota bacterium | reverse complement strand
CAGGAAAATCCAGTTTACAAGGATGCGGCGGCGGAGGTTTATGACTATCTGGCGGGACGAGTGGCGGCTTGCGAGAAGGCGGGGATCGCACGGGCCCGCATCGCCGTCGATCCGGGCATCGGTTTCGGCAAGACGCTCGATCATAACCTGGATATCCTGAACAAGCTGGACCGCTATCGCGATCTCGGCGGCGCTCTGGTCATCGGTGTTTCGCGCAAAAGTTTCATCGCCATGATTGACGAAAAGGCGGATACGCCGGCCAAGCGCCTCGGCGGTTCGCTGGCCGCCGCCTTGGCCGGCGTCGCCAGGGGCGCATCCATCATCCGCGTCCATGATGTATATGAGACCCGTCAGGCGCTGGAAGTTTGGGGGGCGGTTAACAGAGGAGAATAGGGCGAGACAAAATAGAGCTTCGGCGGCCTGAATATTCGGGATATTTTACTGCAAAATACGGAATTGTAATGACGGATACGCTAACTCCCTCCGAAAGAAGCGAGCGAATGTCTCGTGTTAGGAGCAAGGATACCAAAACCGAACTTATCGTCCGCGGGCTGATACATGGGATGGGATATCGTTACCGGCTTCATTCAAGGAAACTTCCCGGCAAGCCGGATATCGTTTTTGCAAACAGAAACAAGGTCATATTCGTTCATGGATGTTTTTGGCACCGCCACTCCGACCCCGCTTGCGGGCTTGCCAGAATGCCAAAATCCCACCTTGACTTTTGGAGAACAAAACTAGAACATAATAGAAAGCGCGACCTCGATAATCAAAAACGGCTTATGAACCTCGGTTGGGAGTATTTGATTATCTGGGAGTGTCAGTTGCGAGACCTTGATGGCGTTGGTGAATGTGTAGTGTCATTTCTTGAGGAGGGGGAAAGGAAGTGAAATCCATTGAATTATTTGTTGGGGCCGGGGGGCTTGGTATTGGCGCATCCATGGCGGGCTTCAAGCACATAGCCGTAATCGAACGGGACCAATACGCATGCAAAACCATACGTGAGAATCAACGACGGGGATTTCCAATTGTTACCTCTTGGCCGTTATTCGAGGACGACATTCGGCATTTTAAATTTTCTGATTTATCCGAAAGCGCCGATCTCATTTCGGGAGGGCCACCATGCCAACCTTTTTCTCTTGGGGGAAAACACCGTGGAAATTTAGATGGCCGCGATATGTTTCCCGAGGCTGTAAGGGCTGTAAGAGAACAACAACCTAAAGCTTTTGTTTTTGAAAATGTGAAAGGTCTTACGAGATCATCATTTTCCGATTATTTTCGCTACATTTGTATTCAGTTTGAATATCCGGGGATAAAAATAAAAAAAGAAGAAAGTTGGTTTGAACATCTTGCGCGACTGGAACAACATACAGGAAGTTCGAGGGAAATTAATCTTCAATATCGAGTATCCACAAAAATATTGAATTCGGCGAATTATGGAGTCCCACAAAAGCGAGAAAGAGTATTTTTCGTGGGCTTTCGCTCTGATTTGAATATTGAATGGTCTTTCCCTGAACCAACTCACAGCCGCGACATGCTTTTGTTTTCAAAATGGGTTAGTGGGGAATATTGGGAGCGGCATGGAATAAGTAAAAAAGAGATTCCCGAAGCACCAAGGTCGCTAAGCCAAAAAATACGCGCAATGGGTAAGACCTGTTCGTCATTTGAGGAACAGCCCTGGATAACGGTACGTGACATCATATCGGACCTTCCAGATCCTGAAACCGACAAGCGGGCGCGCAATATTTCAAATCATCATTTTCAGTCTGGAGCCCGTGTTTATAAGGGGCATACCGGCAGTCCATTGGACGAACCGGCGAAAACACTCAAGGCTGGAGATCATGGTGTTCCTGGTGGAGAAAATATGCTTCGTAGGCCTGATGGGAGTGTTCGATATTTTACAGTGCGTGAAAGCGCTAGACTTCAGGCATTTCCAGATGAGTATATATTCAACGGCACATGGACCGAGACTATGAGGCAGCTTGGTAACGCCGTTCCGGTAAAACTCGCGGAAACTATTTTTTCTAGTGTTAAAAACAAGCTTAAAATAGCAGCTAATGGAAAAAATAAATCCGTAAAAAATTTGGCGTATGCAACCTAATGAAACGTGAGCCTCCTTTTAATCCTCTGGACAAGGAAAACCTAGGTGTAAGTGTCGCTGACGCTCTTTTGGAGCAGGGAGTTGTTTCATTGGAGGATATTGAGCCTTTTGCTGGAGCGGGTATTTACGCAATTTATTATTTAGGTGATTTTTCCGCTTATGAAAGAATAGCCGTCGATAATCGCGACAATAAATTTTCGTGTCCAATATATATTGGAAAAGCCGTTCCCGCTGGAGCGCGTAAAGGTGTATTTGGGCTCGACACGGACCCTGGTCAAGTTCTTTATAAGAGACTTAAAGAACATGCTTCCAGCATTGACCAAGTATCAAATCTGAAACTATCGGATTTCTTTTGTCGTTATCTTGTGGTTGACGATATTTGGGTTCCGCTTGGGGAGT
>DRJW01000408.1 GCA_011052055.1 Nitrospirota bacterium | reverse complement strand
GCGCCTGTGCCCGCGCCTGTCTACTACTCCTCAAACCAGTGGCAGGGTATTACCTCCCTATCATCCGTATCGGCGAAAATAATAAATACTTTAGGCTCAAATAAGATAAAACTATTAATCGCAATAAAAACAATGATATGTATTTAGTATTTTTTCTTTTGAAGGCTCTTGTTTATCATTTAAAAACACTTGTGAGAAAAAATAAATGTCATGCCCTGAAGAGAGCGCGCGCCGGGCTTGATCCGGTTTCTCTCGACCGAGGGGGTGTGCAGGAGTGATGTCCAAATTCCCCCTCCCTCGACGGGAGGGGAGTAAGGGGAGGGTGTAAAAAAGCGGTCTCGCCACCACCCTCACCCAGCCCTCTCCCCTCAAGGGAGAGGAGTTGCTTTTACCCGTGACGTACTTGTCTGGTCACGCGAGGGCGCATGACTCTCACGATCCTGGTTGGTTTGAGCGGTTTTAATTCATCCTTTTTTTCTTGCGAGCACGATGCTGGCGTTTTCGGCGCCCAGGGAAAGAGCGCCGTTATGGGCGCCTGATAAATCGTTTTTATTTTTCGTGTCCGGGTTTCCGTCCGAGTCGAATCTGGCCTGAACCCTGAATTTAGCCTTGGGATCGAGCGCGCCTAACATCACGTCTTTACTTGTTATCGAAAAGGCGTAAGGGAACTTTACATCCACCGCTTTTATGGCGGCGAGAATCGGGTTTTTTCCGGTTGAGCTGACGATTACATAAAGCGTAAAGCCTTTGAAGTCGTCAACCTGCTCCGCAGGATCCAGCTCCACTTTTCCAGATACAATAGCCTCGGCCTGTTTAGACGGCTCTGTTTTTGTTTGTATGGCGACAGGGCCCATCTCGTCATAATCGACCCAGTGATGATCCTGGCATCCGGCCGCTGTAAAAACAAAAAGTAGCAGGAATATAATTTTTACAGACGCAGATTCAGGAATGATCGAGCGCGTCATGTTTGTCGTGATATCTTTTCGCAAGTTTTTCATACAACTCATCTTTTCTGTCGTACAGCCGTTTGGGCGCCAGAGGCTCTCTCCGGTTCAGCAGGTACGAGGTTATCAAAGGGATAGCAATGGAACAGTCCGTATAGCAAACAACCGTATCCGGGACTCCATCCGGGTCCACCTTGCCCCAGCTTACAGCCTCATGGGGCGTGGCGCCCGACAAGCCGCCGGTATCGGGGCGCGCGTCGGTGATCTGGATGAAATAGTCATGTCCTGTCACGTGTATTTCCAGTATTTCATCGAGTTGCGGTATTGTCTGCAACAGAAAATTTTTGGGGCTTCCTCCGCCGAATATCAGTACCGCGCTTTTCCCTTTTGTCTTGGCTTCGTACGCTATAGCGGTTGACTCGTTTACGTCTCTTGTGACGTCGATTTCAGGGAAAGTGTGATTAAACGATAAAGCGGCGATGTTAAGCCCTATGGTGGAGTCGCCGGGCGAGGGGCAGAAACATGGAACCGCGTTTCGATAAGCGGCGCCCAGGATCGTGCTCCCTTCCGAGCCTGT
>DRJW01000407.1 GCA_011052055.1 Nitrospirota bacterium | reverse complement strand
GAAAATAGGCTTCTTCTGAGATTGCTTTGTAGGTCAATATATTTGAAATAATCAATGGCTCATCAGCTTCCTCTTTTGGCAAAGTAGTCTCCGCATTCAATCAGCGCCAACCCGGATGCAAGGGCACTCAGCGTTTTACCAATACCGCACCTTCGGAGCAAGTACGCTGGATCCGTTTAAACAACTTACTTTTGGTAGATTAGATTTTTTCGGCGCTATTTGTTATTTTGATGATTGTCTCGTTGGTTTGAAATTCAATGTATCTGAGAAAAATTATCAATTAAGATTAATCAGCCTTTTAGCGCGTAATCTTTTACAAGCTTGGCTACGAGGACGGCAAGAGGCGCGGAATGGAGAGCCAGGTCGAAGATGTCCAGCGGATTGTTCAGCGCTCCGTTTTTCAGCATTATCAGTTTTTCGACCAGGTGCGGCGCCGGGAGGCCGGGCGCGACCGCCATAAATACGGCTATTATAATCAAGAGTGAGTATGGTATCGAGTCTAGCATATGTCATTTCAGGTTGAATTTAATTCATGGTATGTTAAAAAACCTGAAAATTCAAATTTCGTGTTTGAGTGATTTAAATATCTTTAACAAATTAGCAAGGGGTACAAATTGAAAGTAATAGCGTTTAACGGAAGCGCCAGAAAAAATGGGAATACCGCTATCCTCATCCGGTATGTGTTTGAGGAGCTGGAAAAAGAAGGGATCGAGACAGAGCTTGTACAGCTTGCAGGCAAGCGCGTTCACGGTTGCGCCGCGTGCATGAAATGTTTCAAGAACAAAGACGAGCAATGCTCCTTCGACGACGATATCGTTAACGAATGTATTGAAAAGATGATCTCAGCGGACGGAATCATCCTCGGCTCGCCGGTATATTTCGCCGATTTGACATCGGAGACAAAAGCCTTGATGGACAGGGCCGGGATGGTGGGAAGGGCCAACGGCAACCCGTACAGCCGGAAAGTCGGCGCGGCTGTCGTCGCCGGGCGCCGGGCGGGCGCCATACATACATACGATTCGATAAACCACTTTTTTTTCATAAGCCAGATGATCGTTCCCGGCTCTAGCTACTGGAACATCGGGTTCGGCAAGGAAATAGGCGAAGTGGAAAAAGATGAAGAGGGACACCGCACAATGACCGACCTGGGCAAGAATATGGCGTGGCTGATGAAGAAGATAGGGGAGTAGGTTCGCGTTGACAAGAGTAACGTGTCAGGTTACGATGTTGCATGATAAAGACTTTTCGCCATAAAGGGCTTGAGAAGTGGTTTAAAAAAGGGAGTAAATCAGGGATTATGCCGAAGCACGCCGGGCGGTTAAGGCTGATCCTGGGTGTTCTTAACGCCGCAAATAAACCGAGAGATATGGGCTTGCCGGGTCTAAAACTCCACTCGCTCAAAGGGTTGTTGAAAGGTTTCTGGTCTGTTAGTGTAAGTGGTAACTGGCGGGTTATTTTTCGGTTTGACGGCGCCGATGTTTTTGATGTCGATTACGCAGATTATCATTAGGAGATGAGGAGATGGCTCATAACCCACCCCATCCGGGCGAGGTGATCCGGGAGCTTTGCATAGAGCCGCTGGGCCTTACCATAACCGCAACAGCTAAATCTCTTGGCGTGACGCGGAAAGCTTTCTCGGAGCTTGTCAACGGACGTTCCGGAGTAAGTCCGCAAATGGCCTACCGCCTCTCCAAAGCGTTCGATACGACGCCGCAAATGTGGCTGACCCTCCAACTGAACTACGACCTGTGGAAAGCCAAACCGGGGGCGAAAAAACT
>DRJW01000406.1 GCA_011052055.1 Nitrospirota bacterium | reverse complement strand
TCTTCCAGCACACCGTAAGTTTTTATATAACCTTTTATGCCTATCGCGTCAGTATCCTGATTTTTGACAAGGGAGAAAACACCATCGCCGATAAAAACCATAGAAAGGTCTTGCTCGAAAGCGGCCATGATAAGAACCGTTTCAAGCCCTTCATAGCTGTATATCCCCCCATGCGGCGCATTGCGCATGATGAACATTATTTTTTTGACGTTTTCGTTATCTTCCATCTCTTCGCTCATAAGCCGTTTTACAACTAACCGAAAGTAATGAGCCGGTCGGCTTCTATGGTCATTTCCGTAAGCTGGCCCAGGCCGGAAATACGGGTTCCGTCTACGATATGCCCTTCCTTGATGCCCCTCCTTTTGGAGGCGGCTATGCAGGCGACAATGTCGATCCCCTTTTCGTTACCAAGCTCCGTCCATCGCGCATAGATGTTGCGGTCGTCCTGGGGCGGGCTGGCCATGTTTGTCACGTTTATCACGCCGTCATGGTAGAAGAATATTCTGACGATTTCATGGCCCTTGTCGAGAGCCGCTTTAACGAAATTGTAAGCGGTATCCGACGCCTCATGATTGTATGGGCCTTTCAGCACCTGAATAGCAAATTTCATAATTTTACTTTACTAGAAAATTAAACATCTTTAATCGCGCCCCAAGCGCTTTAATACAGATGTAGCATTTTTTAAAAAGATTCATCTGAACGAAAAAAATCTTCTTTAATCAAAATTAATCAGGCTCCATTATAATACATCTAACTCAAAAAGGACTTGCAAATGGATATTCTGGACAATTTCAAACCGATACCGCATATGACTGCGGAGCAAACCCGCGAGTATATAAAAAACAACGCAAGGGAAAGCTATACTCTCCTCGACTGCCGGGGGCCGGATGAGTATGAAAATGAGCATATCCCAGGCGCCATTTTGATCCCCCTGCATGAAATACCTGGCAGGATGTCAGAACTTGACAGGGCAAAGCCGCACATCGTCTATTGCAGGTCGGGTAGCAGGAGCGAAGCCGCGACCTCGATAATGCTCGGTAACGATTTTAAGGAAGTCTATAACATGGAAGGCGGCATGCTGGCCTGGAACGGGTGTAAAGCCACCGGTGTTCCCATGGGAGGGATGTTTTGTTGCCCGCCTGGCGCGGGGCTTGAAGAGGTGACCGCCCTTGCGTGGGCGATGGAGGAGGGCGCGCGGATTTTGTATCATACCGTTGCCGAAAACCTTGACGATAAAGAATGCAAAGATCTCTATTTTGACCTTGTAGAATCGGAAGACGACCATAAAAAAGTGTTGCTGGGCGTCTACAGGGAAATTACCGGTAAAGACGATATAGAAGGTCTTTTCGGAGATAAAAGCGAAGTGGTATATATGGAAGGTGGAATAAAACTAAAAGAGGCTCTCGAATGGGCGGAAGGGAAAGAAAGCTTCGAGATAATGGAATATTTAATGACGCTCGAAAGCAACTCCTATGACCTCTACTCTAAAATAGCCCGCCATTGCGAAGATGAGAGCAAAGCCAGAATATTTAGCAAACTGGCCGATGAAGAGCTGGATCATCTGATAAGACTAAGTGAAATAGCCTGTAAAAAAAGATGAGACGCTATCAGTCATCCAGCGATGTCGCGTGATTGATCGAGCCGTTTTCGTCCACGCACACGGCGTAGGTTCCGTCGCTCTCTCAGGAAGTTTCCCCGAAACGCTCCTCGATGGGCGCCCTCCGCCCGTCCCTGTCACACGCCGGGCAAAGGCCATCTCCCTCAAGATAGGCCGTTTTCATGGCCCGTCGGTCGTCCTCGTGGGTGCTATAGATAATAGGCCTGTACTTGATCTCACACTCCATTTTTCCCCCCTCTTTTTTATTGACTGATTTATACTTGCTCCGCTTTGGAATTGTCCGAAACGTTAACACTCTTTCCGATTCTTCGTATCAAACCGGTAAAATCCGCCGCCCATGTGCTGGCTCCGCACGAATGAAGATGGGCGTATGACGCTAAAACATTTTTGTGAATAACACCGTCCATTCTGTTTTCTATTCCGGTTCCCCGCAACACATTCCACGCAAAGCGTGTATCGCCTTTTAATTCCACAGGACGCGAGTGATGAAATTCGTGACAATAAACCTTGCTTTTCGGCTTGAGCCATTCGCTGTTACCGTTGGCTTCCAGCGTCATATAGCCCAGTCCCATCGGTTTTTTTGTCATCTCGACGCTGAAATTCAGGGCGTTTACCATGGCGCCAGATTTTTCATTCCACACGATTGATCGCGCCAGATACATTAATCCGCCGCACTCGGCGTAAACCGGCAGTCCGTTTTCGATCTCCTCTTTTATCTGGTTTCTAAGGCGCGCGTTCGACTCGAGTTCGGAAAGGAACATCTCAGGGAAGCCGCCGCCTATGTAAAGCCCGTTTACAATTGGGAGGCGCGTATCGTCCAGGGGACTGAACCTGACAAGCTCGGCTCCAGCCGATTCGAGCGCCTCCAGGTTTTCCTGATAATAAAAAGTGAAAGCGCGATCCATGGCGACGCCGATTTTAATATCAGACTCGCCGTTCGAGGTGGGGCAAGGCTCTACGTCTGGCAGGCTACCTGCGGTTTTGGCGATGGAAAAGATAGACTCCAGGTCGAGGCTC
>DRJW01000405.1 GCA_011052055.1 Nitrospirota bacterium | reverse complement strand
TTATCCCGATGGCTGTAAGAGGCGGGCAAGTGGGCGGCCAGCCTTCATAAGGTTATTCCTCTTTCCCGGCGTAGTAATCGGCCAGAATCTTTTCGTGGTCGAACGCAAGCTGTGGCAAATCGTCTTTCCCGAACAGCGCGGCGCTCTTGGCGTCGTCTCCTCCTTTGGGCGTTCCTTTGGCTGTGGCGACGAACACTACAGACACGTTGTGCTGGCGCGGGTCTCTTTCTGGATCGGAGTAGGCGCCAAGTTGACGTTCAAGTTTTACATCCAGCCCTGTCTCTTCTTTCGCCTCCCGGACGGCGGCTGATTCCAGCGATTCGCCGTAGTCGACAAACCCGCCCGGTAGCGCGAACCCGTATGGCTCGTTGGAGCGTTCGATAAGGACGATTTTACCCCTCACTTCAATGATTATATCGACGGTCAGTTTAGGATTTTTCCACTCGGCCACATCGGCCCCGCGCGAGGGGCAGACGGTGAGCTTTTTCACGGCGAATTATTTTATACAGACGAGCTAAGAGCGGATAGAAACTGGTTGTTCTCATCCGGCGTTCCCACCGTCGCCTGTAAATAGCCGCCGAGGCGTTCGTGACCGTTGAACCGGCGCACCCTTACGCCCGCTTTTATCAGCTTGTTATAAACGTCCCCGGCGCCGTCATCGATCTTTATCAGCGTGAAGTTGGCTACTGACGGAAAGGGAGTAACGCCGTCGATCGATTTTAACTCGCCGAAGAGACGCTCGCGCTCTTTGATAACAGCGTCGAACATCGGAGCGAGCGAATCCCAGCTTTTTACGACTTCAGCTGAAACGGCCTGGCTGACAGAGTTTATGTTGTAGGGAAGCCTCACCTTGTCCACTTGCGCCGTCAGCTTCGCGTCTGCCATCAAATAGCCGAGCCTTAGGGCGGCCAGTCCCGATTTGGACAAGGTGCGCATGATAGCGACATTCGGCCTCTCTTTGTACAGCAGGCCGGCCGGCTCTTTTGAGTAATCGATATACGCCTCGTCTATCACGACAAGGCCGGGCGCCTGGTCGATAACGGCGTCGATATCCGCGCGAGAATATTTAAAGCCTGTCGGGTTGTTGGGCGATGCGATAAAAACTATCCTGGGCGCGGTCTGTTTGATAAGCGATATTGTGTTGTCGATGTCGAGGCTCCAGTCGTCGTTAAGCGGCGCCTCGACTGTATCCACGTTCAGGTAAAAGGCGATATTCGCGTACATGGAAAAAGTAGGGGAGGGGACGAGGATTTTCGAACCGGGATCGCAAAGGGAGATTATAAGCGTCTGTATGATCTCGTCCGATCCGTTCCCTAAAAGAAGTTCGTTTTCATACGCGCCTTCTTTTTTCGCTATGGCGGATTTGAGATATTCAGCGTCCATCTCCGGGTAGCGGTTGAGCCCGGTTCCCGACATGATTACCCAGACCTGCTCCATAAGCTTATCCGGCAGGTTGTAGGGCGCCTCCTTGTTATCGAGCAGGACGGGGCAGGGCGTCTTATCGACCTTGTACGCCGTTACCTGTTTTACCCTTGAACGTATAAGATTGGCTGGATCCATAACTATTTTCACTTATTTTAGCCGTGACGGCCGCTTGTAAAGCGCGCTGTACGGTGAGCGAAAGGCTACATCGCCTCAATCAATTTCTCCGCCCGCTTCAATCTTTGTTTTTCAAAGTCTATGACCACCTTTTCATATTCATCGTTCATCAATGGGCTGGAGATGATGAAATCCGCCGTGGATCGGTCGCAGGCCAGCACGACATTGTAGGTGGTGGCTATCCTCTGCAAGGCGTAAATGTCCGGCTCGTGCGGATGCGACATCAGCGGATCCCAGAGGAAAATTACAATCTCTATCTGATGCTCGGCTATTCTCGCCCCTATCTGCTGATCGCCGCCCAGCGGCCCGCTTTTAAAAAGATGGATATCAAGCCCCAGTTCTTTGGCCAGTATGGCTCCGGTCGTGCCGGTGGCGTAAAGCTCGTGTTCGGCCAGCGATGTCTTATTATACTTCACCCATTCGAGCATATCCTTTTTGCGCGAATCGTGCGCCACAAGCGCGATTCTCTTTCTCGCCGGGAATCTAAAATTTTTGTAATCAGTTTTGCTCATTCGTAAATCTACCAATTATGAGTTTATTTCAGACGTTAAGCCGCATGCGTTGACCTGGACAATGTAACACGGATAGACTCTGGGGAACCGCTAAGATTGCATTAATAGCTCTAACGGCTGTATCACCGAATCAACAATTCCCGGAGGCTTTCCTATTTCTTGATCCTTATCTCCACAGCGCGGGCGTGGGCGCTTAACCCTTCTTCTTTGGCGATGGCGATGACGCTTTTGGCGAGCCGTTTCATACCTTTTTCCGAAAAAGAGAGGAGGCTGGTTCTTTTAATAAAGTCGTAGACACCGAGAGGCGAGAAGAAACGGGCCGATCCTCCTGTCGGGAGTGTGTGGTTCGGCCCCGCCGAGTAATCGCCCAGCGCCTCAGGGGTCCAGGGCCCCACGAAAACAGCGCCTGCGTTTATAACACAGCTTACATATTTGTCTGCGTTTCGTATCTGAAGCTCAAGATGCTCCGGCGCGATCCGGTTGGATATTTCAAAAGCTTCGTCCAGACTTT
>DRJW01000404.1 GCA_011052055.1 Nitrospirota bacterium | reverse complement strand
CGCCAATATCTCCGTCGGCCTGTTTTGTGGTGCCACTCAAGACCAGTAGTGGATGGTTTTTCAGGTGGGTTGGGGAGGAAACTATCGACCTGCTGGCTTGGCGCCATACGGTGCGTCTTTGGCCTATCGGTTTGGATTAATAAACCGGCTTTAAGGTCGCGCAATCATCGCCCGCGGCGCCGGTATCCGTCGGGAAAAACATGGTCCTTAATCCACGGTTCGGCGGCTGACCCAGAAGGAGAAAAAGAGCCGCCCGCGGACCAGGAAAGATCGATTGTATAGCCAGCCCCTTGCATACATACTTGGATTGAATGGTGTCATTCCACATCATGTACTTCCATCGCTGTTCAACCACAATAAAGGATTCACAAGCAACAGATTCCTCTCAACTCCATCTTCGGCTGAACATTATCTTCGGCTGAACATTGATCCCAAAATGACAAATTGAATTTCACAATTCCCCGGAGGATATATTTATATTGCTCAAGCGTTTAGTAAAGTCTGTCAACTACCGTACGCGACAGTTTGTTCGATCCGGCATTCGATCCCTTTTTGTTTTTTCGGAAGCCAGAGAACTCGGTACTCATGGTTATATTTTGTCATATCCAAAATCCGGAAGAACGTGGCTGAAACTCCTCCTCGGAAAATCTCTTTGCAGTCACTTCGGAATCCCTGACTGGTATGCTCTGGATATGAAAGTCTCAATGGGACGGGCCGATTTAGGCCCTTTGGTATTCCAACACGGCGGTTCCGCTCTACGCGATAATAAAGCCTTCGAGGATATTCATCATAATCTTGAGGAATACAGGGAAAAACCTACTATAATATTAATCAGGGATCCCAGAGACGTCGTTGTATCATCCTATTTCCAAGCAACAAGACGAATAGGCGTTTTTTCAGGGACAATTTCAGAATTTATTAGGAACGACAAATTCGGAATTCAAAGAATTTGTTCTTTTTATGATTTATGGTCCGCTTTTGTCGATGAGGGACCTCTCGTGATGTTAATTACCTATGAAGACCTTAAAGCTGATCCGTTTTCAGAGGCCACAAAAGTACTCGATTTTTTTGGTCTAGATTTTATCGACGAGTCATCGGTAATAGAGGCAATAGAATTCTCAAATTTTGAAAAAATGAATAAAATGGAGAAAACTGATTACTTTATGTCTCCGGCACTTTCAAATAGCAATACGAATGACAGTGAATGCTTCAAGGTACGAAAGGGAATAGTCGGCGGATACGTTAATTATCTTTCAGAAGACGATCTAGATTTTATAGACAAGGTTATGAGCAAGAACACTTCAAGTATTATAGCAAGATATATACATCCGACATTCCCCAGATAACTCCCAAACTCCGCCCCGGTGATAGCCGAACGGGCTCCGTTTTGTAAATGCCAGTTGCCAGCCTCAGGGCTACTTTTCGGCCATTATCCACGGATGATCGGCACCCTCCGGAAGCTCCAGCACTTCGTGGTTCGCCAGGCCCGCTTAGACCTCGGCGGCCCCTTCGTTGCAGGCGAATTGGAATATTCAATAACCCCGAATGAGTAAGGTATAGAATGTTATCCGGCCTAACTACGGGCCGCCGGATATGCTAGCTTAAGCTAAGATGAGCGAGCATTTTCATAACCTTAACGAACAAGCGGACATCCGGTGAAAGAAATTGCGGATGAACGGCGATAATAGCGACGGCGGGGGCGAGGCCGCTTACGCCCGGGCGCTGGCCGGCGTCATCGGGCTTTACCGGGCCGGGCGGCTGGAGGAAGCCTGCACGGCGGGAATGCAATTGTTGCCGTTGCGCCCCGGTGATGCCGACTTCATGCACCTGATCGGCGGTATCGCCGT
>DRJW01000403.1 GCA_011052055.1 Nitrospirota bacterium | reverse complement strand
TATTAGAGGTTCCCTTTAATAAATTACGCCTACCCGAAGGAGTTTATCACGCTGGCGTGATACGAGATAATACATTGTATGATAAATAGTTATTTGATAAAAGCGAGACGAATTACTGTAGAAATTATTTTCCAGCCGGCCAGCGCCGTGCCCTTTACAGTTCCGCTCACTTTTGATTTTCCAAATTTTCGTCGCCTGTAAGAAACAGGGATTTCTTTTATTCTCACTCCGTTAATCACCGCTTTAACCTGCATTTCACACGTCCACCCATAATCTTTGTCCGCCATCATTATCTCTTCCAACGCGCTTCTTCTGATCGCCCGGAAAGGGCCAAGGTCGGTATATTTATATCCAAAAAAGAGCCTGATTAAAAAAACCGCCAGACGATTTCCCCATTCCGCATGCGGCGCCAGCGCACCCGGCTCCTTCCGTCCCCTGATACGCGATCCCAAAACGAAATCCGCCTCACCGGCGATTATCGGCGCCAAAAGACGCTTTAAATCAGAGGGATCGTCTGCGCCGTCAGCATCCATGAATAATATGATATCCACAGGATTGTTGCGATACCACTCTATCCCGGCCAGGCACGCCTGCCCGTATCCACGCTTTGGCTCGCTTACTACAGCGGCGCCGTTATTTAACGCAACCTTGTCAGTGCCATCGTCGCTACCATTGTCGACAACAAGGATTGTATCTATACCCCTGTCCGGCAATCCCTTCAAAGTATACCCAAGCGCCAACGCTTCATTTTAGGCGGGGATCAACAAACCTACGGTCAATCCGCCGCTTTTCGTATGGTTAAATAATTCAGTCATAACGTGTGTTAAAAGTTTTTATGGCAGTTTGAGCGGCCTTTAATTGATTGCCGCCGTTAATGGCGGCATTATGACAGTCTTTACCGACTATGGTAACAAGAGTCCTGTATTTAAAGAGACCTGAAGAGGCGGCGAACTCTTTTATCCGCTGTCCGGCGTCTACAGATTCAGGCAGGAATTCGGGCGCGCCGGATATAGGCTCGCTCGAAATTATCAGGGCTATATTAATCCTGGAAGCGCGCGCGCGCATGTAAAATTCTGGCAGTCCCGCATCCCAGGTAAACCGTAACGGCGATTTTTCTATTGCGTCTTTTTTATCTCCCGGATGCCGCTCATTCAAAGCGATCAGCTTTTTGTCTGTGTATATATCCAGTATAGGAACGGCGATTTCGGTATTCCCGGTCGAGTCTTTTTGCGCCAGCGTGTAGACACCGATTTCAGGGCAATTGAGGCTGTTGATGAATTTGCCAGCCATTTGTAGATTAACCATACTCGTGCTTTTTAGAAACGGATAAAACCCACCATACAAATGGGCGACAGATAGCCCCACGACACCGTAAACCGCGAACCGTCGCGCCCTGCGTCCCTGAACGAGCGGCAAAAAGCCATAGGAAGCCATAATAGCGAACATCGGGAGCAATGGAACGAGGTATCGTATCCGTCCAACCTGTAAAGTCAGAGTAAAAAAAAGAAAGAAACAAGGGATTACAAATTTTAAATCGCGTCGTTTAATCGATGTCAAAACTCCTGTCAGGGCGAAGAGTGTGATAAAAGGGCTGGTCTGAAACAAGAAAGTAGATGTGAAACTTTCCCGCCAGCGGCCAAGCCCTTCCAGCTGATATGTCAAAAGCAGATCTAACTGCTCTTTAATTATGTTGCCTTTGTAAAATAGAAATGGCGCCACCATAAGGCATGTAAGCGCTAATACTACCGCAGAATATCTGATCGATGACTTAACGCCGCCTGTGTAAAAGACGAAAGTGATAAGGGGCAGAATAAGGAGCATCGGCCATGTGGAGTATTTGGCCAGCAAAGTAAAAATGATTGTCACGCAGGCGATCAACGTCCATCCGGCGCCGCCGCATTTATTTACTTTTATAAAGAAATAGACTGAAAGTGTGACCAGCGTCATGGTTGCGATATCTATCAGCATGATAGGGATTTGCGTAAGAAGGTATGGCATTCCAATTAAAAGCAGACCGGCGAAAAAACCGGTCTGCCTGTCCCACAATTGCTTGCCGATTAAATATGTGGTTACTGTAGTCAGTGAAAAGGCCAGCGCGTTGAAAACCTGAATGGATATTCTCGTCTCTCCAAGCAGTCTGAAAATCTCTCCAAACATGAATGGAACGAAGGGCAGGTCTGTCCAGGGCCGCACCTGCCCTCCCCATTCCGCTATAAAATTTATCAGCCCGTGAATCTTAAGGTATTTCGCCTGCTCAAAGTATCTTCCAGCGTCAACAATCACCTCAGGCATCGTGAAAATGGAAACGGCTGTGGCGAACGACAGCGCAAAAAGCGATAACGCGGGAAACCTGTCTGCTGTGTCACTGCGAGAGAGAATGTATGCGGCGCACGTTGCGGCGATAATGTATAGCAGTGTCCGTTCGAACCTGCCGTCAGAGAAGGCCCATTGAAAACTGGTCAGCCTGTTATCGTCCAGATGACGGAGAGTGTAGAGAAGAGGTGTGGCTAACAGTAATAAAAAAGCGATCAGCAACGCCGCTCCGCCGCCGCTCCCATCAGGTTTACCAGACGGGTTGTTATCAGCCAGGGAGGCGTAGCCTTTCATGGCCAGGCGCGTTTGAACAAGATATGAGCGTATTGTTTGATGAGCGACGGGTACATATATGGATTAAAAAGAATGTTCATAATCATATAGCATTCATGCGTACAGCGGCATCGGCTACTGGTTATCCTGGCGATTACCTCTTTGGCAAGATCGGTGGTCAGCAGTTTGCGAAGATCATGGCCTGTCTCATGGATGTTTCCGAGCCTGGCGTCAAACGATTCACATGGGTAAACGTCTCCGGTTTCGGTGAGGGTTAGCGTCAGTCTTCCAGCCAGGCATGGGATGACGCTTCTTTTTTTCGATATCAGATCACAGATCAATCGTCCCTGCACGATGTCCTGCGCGGCCTTTAGCCTGGAGAGGTTGAAATTGAAAATTTTCGAAGAGCCGTCTTTCAGCCCGGCCGTCAAAGTCGCAATGGTTTTTTTATATTTTTCGATATCGATATTTTTCTCATCATCATCAGGTATGTCTCCCCGGATCAGTGAGACTGTATGAGTTGTTTTGTCATCCAGATTTTTGATAAATGAGCAAAGCCAGGGCATACTACCCTGGGTGGAGGCGCAGAAGACCGAGTTAAACCCTAATTCAAAATTGTCGTATTCACCAAATAATTTATAAAGAGATTTGTAGGTTTCCATGGTTTTACCAAAAGCGCCTTTTACGCCGCGCAGTGAGTCGTTGACATCTTTCGGCCCGTCAAGGGAGAGCTTTACCACCACCACGCTTTCAGGGCACTCCCTGACTATCCGCTCTACATTTGCCCTGATAACCTGCGTATCCAGGCCGTTTGTGGGCAGTAAAATAATGCCGGGGTTATTGGCCCTGTAAAACAGATTTACAATTTGCGCGATGTCGTCTCGCAGAAAAATTTCGCCGCCGGAAAAAGCAAGCCACAAAAGCCTTCCCACAGAAGAGGAGATTTTATGGTAGTCGTTGACGCTTAACTCTTTTTTGGATATGTCCTGACCGCCATTGGAATAGAAACAATGTCGGCAATGCGCGTTACACCTGTTTGTAAGAAACAGAGTCAACTGTATCGGCTCTGATTTTAAGAAAATTGATTTTGCGTGGCGCAAAAAAAGGTTGCTCATAAATTAGCTTTATCCGGCTTATTCTTTATGGGGAGCCAGACCCGCGCCCGGTTTTTTCCCGGTTTCCAAAAAAGCCGTGGCAAAACCGGTAAACGCGCCGGCGCTGGCTGAAAGCTGAAACAAAGTGAAGTAATAGACAGCTGACGAAAAGGCGAATGCGGCGCCGCCGGTTTGAAGAAAGGCCGCCAATTGTTTTTTCATCATGCCGATCCAGAATAACGCGACAGCGATGGTCAAGTAGAACGGCGCTGTGTTGTCAAGCGCAACGCCGGAGATAATGAGCGCTATTAATGCAATAAACATCAAAGATGTCATCTTCAGCTCCATCGAGGCTGTCCCCGAATCTGTAAACAAATCACCATGAGTCACACAGTATCGGGCCCAATATCTGGCTTTTCTATAAGCGTTTCGCATAGAGCCGATGAGAGAGAAATTGAATATGTGGCGGACAACAATCGCAGGGTCTATGACCAGTTTGTATCCCTTTGCCATCATCATCGCGCTAAAGTCGACATCTTCAAGGATCGGATAAACATCTTCGTTAAACCCACCGCCAGCCCTGAATGTACGGGAGTATATGGCCATGGCGTGGCCTGCGACATAAGCCGGATTATCCGCCTTTTTGGTTTCCGAATAATTGATAAACACAGACTGAAACATGCTGAAAAATCCAGGGTCGAACGGTTTTTTCGTATATGTTCCCCCGACGATGAAATTTCCTCCGAGTTTTGTTAATGTTTCTCCGGCGACGGCAAGCGCGTTTTTTGTCAGCAGACAGTCGGAGTCGGTGAAAAAAAGAATGTCCCCGTCCACAGCCCTGGCGCCCATGTTTCTTGCGTATGACACGCCAGCGTGAACTTTCAGGCGGATAAGCGCGCAAGGATACCGGGAGATGATTTCGACCGAGCCATCATCCGAGCAGTCGTCTATCACTGTCACGTTGAAGTTATCATACTCGGAGGCGAGTACGGCCTTCAGGCAGTCGCCGATTGTACCGGCCCCGTTTCTGTTTGGTATAATTACAGATATACGCTCTACCATATCGTTGAGTTTTTAGAATAGGCTCCCTTTATGATATTATACGAAAAAATCTAACACGAACATGGAAGGTAAGCTATGAAAGATAAATCAATGTTCACACGATCCGCAATAGCATTAAGCGCCGTAACAACTGTTTTTGCTATAGCGCTGAACTTCGGCATAGTCCACGCTGAACAGTCAAAAACCATGT
>DRJW01000402.1 GCA_011052055.1 Nitrospirota bacterium | reverse complement strand
CGCCGCATACGCGGCTAGACCGGTGCAAAGAATGGTAAGCGCCAGCATGATGTGGATGTTTTCCGGCGTAATCATAAAATGAAATACAACGCTCAATCCGGCGAGAGCGATCATTACCCAGCCGCATATTGTGGCGATTTTAAAGTGAATGCCCATATCTTCGATCGCGTGGACGCACGCCGCAAAAAGGAACAAGGCTCCAACATAGGTTATGACGGGCGGAAAAGCGTAGTTCGCCTCACCTGCCATCATATGGGCGTATTGTCCAGCAAAATCAGGAAACCACAATCCGAGAATGGCGGGTATGGCTCCGATTTCCCAGAACCTGACGCATTTAGCCTTCATCCATCTTGGCTGGATAAAACCAGACATCTGTTTTTTTTCTAGTACGGCCATTTTTATCAGTCCTCCGATAAAATTCAGGTTACGGTAATACGATTCGAATCAGTCTATTTGGGAGGCCCAACGTCCCTCCACCTGCTTTCCTCGAACTTTATTACATGCTCCTGAGGCAATGTATCGAGCCGTAAAGCCGCTTCGGGGCCTGGTTTTGTGCAGTAAATTTCTTTTACATCCACTTTAAGCGTGTTCCCGCTTAAGGTCGCGGCCCCTTTAAACTGGTATGCGGCCCTGATGCTGGCTATCGCGTGCGGCGCCAGCGCAACATAAGGGTTCTCCTGCATGTTGTCTTTTATATGATTCACCTGCGCGTCCGTAAGATCGAACGATACGACGCTGTCTCCTTCCACTGCGGCCTGCTCAACAACTATGGTTGTGGGAAAACCGCTTTTAGTAGCTGTTCCGATATGGCATCCGAATCTTTCGAGCCATCCTTTCATTCTGGGTGATAAAATCGCCATTGCCTGGCCTCCATATATTTGGTTAAATATTTTTTAAAGTAATTTTTCCCCTGAAATATCCGGTTTCCAGCTGTACGCCTCGTCCACCTTCAAGGTTATGACGCCGCGCTGGCACACTGCGGGAGGACGGATGTCGGGCGGCACTTCGGAGGGAGGATCTTTGGAGGCCCAATCGCCCCATTCTCTTAATACATCTCCTGCTTTGGCGCCGTGGAAATCGAAGTTCTCATCCTCGCCCCACATGATTATCATGCACGGTCCCCGAAACGCCCAGTACCGCCCTTTGACTGGATGCGCCACGGTAATCACGCCAAACGGATTTTCGTTAAGGTTCACCTTGGTTTTTTGAGCGAACATATCGGCGATTACCAGGTGTTCGTCCCCAAAAGCCGAGAAGAACCGCTCTCCAACCGTGTTGGGCACACCCTTGGAGCTACACGTAGTCAGATGCACCACCACGCCTCCTTGTCCTATAGCTCTAAGAGAGTTGAGCATTTCTGCGTTCATCTTCATGTAAATACCCCCTGTCAAAGAATTTTCGAGCCGGATTCATCGGCCTTGTAACTGTATACCTCTTCCACTTTGAGGACAAAAACACCCCTTTGGCCAATGGCTTTCGGTTTTATGTCGTCGTCAACGCTGTCGAAAGACTCCAGGCTTCCCCAGTCGCCCCATTTTTCCAGCACATCGCCCGCCGTCACGCCGTGAAAATTGAACTTGGGAGGATGTCCCCACTGGATCAGGTTGCAAGGCCCCCGAAACGCCCATGTCTTACCCTCGGACGGATGGGCGATAGTTAGCACCGCCAATCTGTTCTCATTGATGTTTATTTTTGTCTTCTGGGCGAACAGGTCGGGAGCGAAAATAAATTCATCCTTGTAAACATCGGTATAAGGCTGAAGATGAACGTTACATGAGCCGTCACAGCTTGAGGTAGTGATGTACGTAACCACGCTACTGTCGCTACCCACCTTCAGGACATTTTTCATCTCGTCTGTCAGTTTCATTCACCACTCCTTCAAATGTAAGGCCGTTTGCATATTTTATTGATCACTTTCCCCTTGCCGATCTGGTAAAACACCAGACCCAGATTCAGAGCGATCGCAAACAAAAACCATGAAACGCCTTCACTAAGGTTAAGACTTGCGCCAATTGACTTGACCACTCCTCCGTAAGCGAGAAGCAGGGCGATCAATGAAATAACAACAATCACAATTGTGCTACTTTTCTCGACAATTTCTCCCTGCTCGTAAGAATCATCAATCATAGATACCCCTCCCTTAAAAAGCTGTTGGCATTGCCCCGTCCATTATCCCCCTTATATCCCCCTTGCTAAAATCCTGTAACCCCAAAGACCGTCAGATCAATACATCTTTCCCAGATCACGGCTCCGATATGGTAAGGATAACAGTTATCCTTGCCAATATCCTAGACTGTATATGTGACGCAAATATTGAGCCAACTCTAATTTATTGTTTTTTCTACTTCAAAAAGCTCAATAAACGAATTTTCAGAAGATATACTTCTCAAAAAGTCGCACTCGCAATAATATCGCTTTATTTTCAATATGATACGCTTATGAAATTTTACTTCCCCAAAGAAGCTCTCTATGCATTATAAGCTGGGCGCGCCTGGTTTATCAAATTTCCCGGGCGTTTAGTCTTGCTCCGCCAGGATTTTTTTTCCAGGCCTGATTTCAATTTTTCCCTTCTTGTAATCCACAAAGGCTGTAAAACCTTCTTTGATATTCCCTTCGATCACCATCAAGGACAGCTCATCGATTATCTCGTTCTGTATCAGACGCTTAAGCGGCCTGGCCCCGAACACATCGTCGAACCCGGATGTCGCAAGATGGGCGATGGCGGCCGGGGCCAGCTCGATGTGTATATTCTTTTTCGCCAACCGCCTCGCCACAAGGTTTAGCTGAATATCGACTATTTCTTTTAGCTCCTCTTCGCCAAGCTTCTGGAAAATTATTATGTCATCAAGCCTGTTTAAAAATTCCGGCCTGAAAGAGCGGTTTAACACCTCTTTTACAGACTCCTCCTGTTTCTCCCTGTCGTCTGCGTACCGGGCGATTTCATGGGAGCCGAGGTTGCTGGTCATGATTATTATTGTGTTTTTAAAATCGACGGTTCTTCCTTTGGAGTCGGTCAGGCGTCCATCATCAAGAGTTTGTAATAATATGTTGAACACTTCAGGGCTCGCTTTTTCGATTTCATCGAGAAGGATTACGCTGTAGGGATGGCGGCGGACAGCTTCGGTTAACTGCCCTCCTTCTTCATATCCGACGTAACCGGGGGGCGAGCCGATAAGCTTGGCCACCGAATGTTTTTCCATATACTCGGACATATCGATCCTGGTTAACGCTTTTTCCGAATCGAAAAGATTCTGGCTTAGCGCCTTTGCAAGCTCTGTCTTGCCCACGCCCGTCGGACCAAGAAAAAGGAAAGAGCCGATCGGCTTGCCCTCTTCGCCAAGACCTGCCCTCGATCTCCTGACCGCGTTTGAGACCGCCTTTATGGCCTCTTTCTGCCCGACCACACGCTTTGCCAGATCGTCTTCCATATGAATAAGCTTCTCGCCCTCTTCGGCCATTATGCGCGACACCGGAGTACCGGTCCATGAGGAGACAACGTGGGCTATGTCCTCATCCGTCACTTCTTCTCTTAATATCCGGGAGCCGTTTTCAAGCAGGTCGATTTTTTCACGCGCCTCGGCGATCTGTTTTTGCAGAGCCGGAATCTCGCCATACGTGATCTCGGCCACTCTTTGCAGGTCGCCATCGCGCTCCACCCTCTCCGCCTCGCGCCTGAGGGCGTCGATCTTCTTGGTCGGCTCTTTAATGGCGTTTATAAGGTCTTTTTCATGGCGCCACTGAAGCTCAAGCGCTTTGTAGCTTTCACGGATATTGGCCAGCTCGGACTCCAGGTCTTTTAACCGCTTTACCGAGGCTTTATCCTTTTCCTTGTGTAACGCTTTTTTCTCTATTTCAAGCTGGCGGATACGCCTGTCTATCTTGTCGATCCGCTCCGGTTTACTGTCGATTTCAATCTTGAGTCTTGATGTCGCCTCATCGATAAGGTCGATGGCTTTATCAGGCTGGAAGCGGTCGGTGATATATCTGTCAGAGAGCGTAACCGCCGCTACGATGGCGCTGTCTCGTATTCTCACTCCATGGTGCGCTTCGTATTTATCTTTTAATCCGCGCAATATCGATATGGAGTCTTTGACTGAAGGCTCGTCCACCATCACCGGCTGAAACCTGCGCTCAAGGGCGGCGTCTTTTTCCACGTACTTGCGGTACTCTTTTAAAGTCGTAGCTCCGATGGTTCTTATTTTGCCCCTGGCCAGAGCCGGCTTTAACAGGTTGCCGGCGTCCATCGAGCCTTCGGTGGCTCCGGCCCCGACGATGGTATGAAGCTCGTCGATAAACAATATTATTTCACCCATAGAATTTTCAATCTCTGTCAGAAGGGCTTTGAGCCGGTCTTCGAACTCACCCCGGTATTTCGAGCCGGCGATCATTGCGCCCAGATCGAGGCTAAGGAGACGTTTATTTTTCAGAATTTCCGGAACGTCGTTATCGATTATTTTTTTCGCCAGCCCTTCTGCGATGGCTGTTTTACCAACACCCGGCTCTCCTACCAGCACCGGATTATTTTTTGTCCGGCGGGCGAGAATTTGCATCACGCGGCGGATTTCGTCGTCTCTGCCTATAACCGGGTCGAGGCTCCCGTCGCGGGCCATCTTGGTAAAATCGTGGGTATATTTCTCCAGCGTCTGATATTTTCCTTCCGGATCCTGATCGGTCACCCGCTGGGAGCCGCGTATTTTTGATAACGCCATCAGCGCGTCGTTTTTCGATATCGCGACGATCTCCCGCGCGTCAGCGATATCGAGCAAACTCAGAAAAAGATGCTCCACGCTTATAAATTCGTCCCGGAGTTTGCCCGCTTCCGACTCCGCAGAGTCGAAAACATGTTTAAGCTCCGTTGTCATATAGGCTCCCTGTTTTTCTCCAGAGACGGCCGGTAATGAATTCAGGCGCTCTTTCAGCTTTTTTGTAATACCGGTTATGGGAAGGTCGAGCTTGGCCAATAGTGTGGGAACCACGCCCCCTTTCTGCTCAATCAGGGCGTGGAGGAGGTGGAATGGAGTTATCTCCTGATGGTTGAGCCTGGCTGAAAGGTTTAACGCCTCCTGAACGGCTTCACCGGCCTTGTTTGTATATTTGCTGAAATCCATGTTTTATAAATCCTTGTTATCCACCTGGATTAAATATAAAACGGGAATCTTCATAGTCAAGGCGGTCGCACAGGGGCGGCGGGCGGCGGCGCCAAAAGAAACGCGAACTGTGCTCAGCGGCCCCTCAGGGCCGGGTGGCGGGAAGGGACTTTAT
>DRJW01000401.1 GCA_011052055.1 Nitrospirota bacterium | reverse complement strand
GCAAAAGCATGACCGCCGAGAAAGCCAAGGCCGCCGGAGCGCGCGAATATATTTTAAAACCGGTTCTTTCCCGCGATCTCGGTCTTGCGATACGCCGGGCCCTGGAAAGACGAAAATTATTGAGGCGAGCGAGCGACAAAAATTAATGGCTCAACCCTGCGGATTTGAAAAAATCACGGCGTTTCATATCTTGCCTCCCGATAAAGATAAAAAGCGAAGCCAGCTGTTTAAAATATTATGATTCGTGGCGCGGCCTTATCTGCCCGGCGTCATCGACGCATCTCATGTCCAGACGGAACATCCCGCTTTCAACTCTTCCGATTATCGGCGGGTCGAGGGAGCGGAACCATTTTTTAACCTCGTCTGGATTCATATTTTTATGCCTTACTACTACGGAAACAGAGGGTATGTCCACTTCCGGAAGCGATCCGCTCCCGGCCCGGCAGATGTCGTCTACGGCGAAAACCTCTGCGTCCCCTCCGAACTCATCTTTTAAAATTTCGACAGCCTTGCCTGCGACGGCGCGGATTTTTTCGACCGGTTTACCCAGATGGCGAAGGGTGGGGACGGCCTCCACAGCCTCATCCGGATTCTGATATATTCTCAAGGTCGCCTCCAGCGCGCTTATTGTCATTTTGTCGAGGCGCAACGCCCTCTTTAGTGGATTTTTTCTTATCCTGGCAATGATCCCTGAGTCTCCCGCGATAATGCCCGCCTGCGGGCCGCCCAGAAGTTTGTCGCCAGATATCGTCACCACATCCGCTCCGTTATCGAGAGTTTGCGCGACCGTCGGCTCTCCTTTTAATCCTAATCGCTCAAGATCGATAACGGCTCCGGCGCCAAGGTCTACCATGAGAGGAAGCGATTTCGATTTCGCCAGAGTTTTAAGTTGTGTAAGCTCCGGCTTTGAAGTGAATCCGATAATACGGTAATTGCTTGTGTGAACGCTCAGGATAAGGGCGGTGTTCTGGTTAATGGCGGTTTGATAATCTGAAAGATGAGTCCTGTTGGTAGTTCCCACTTCCTTTAAAACAGAGCCGCTCTTAGCCATGATTTCGGGGAGCCGGAACGATCCGCCGATTTCTATCAGCTCACCTCTGGAGACGATAGTCTCTTTGCGGTCAGACAGGGTATTTAGCACAAGCAGAACCGCCGCCGCGTTGTTGTTGACCACAGTCGCGGCCTCGGCTCCCGTAAGCCCTGTTATCAGCCCTTCCAGAATGTCGTCTCGCTCGCCCCTTTCACCCTCTTTAAGGCTGTATTCGAGGTTTACACACGAGACTGCTGTGTCCATGGCCGCCTTGCCTGCGGTTTCGGCCAGCATGGCGCGGCCCAGGTTCGTATGTATGATTACTCCAGAGCAGTTTACGACTTTTTTAAGAAGCGGCCTGGAGCTTTCTTTTAGTTGTGACGAAAGGGCGCTCATCAAGTCTTCATCGCTTTTTAAAGCGTAATCCTCACCGTTTCCGGCAGACAGGATTTCGTTTCTTATATGGTCCAGAAGTTTTCTTGTGGCGCCGACCACTCTGCTCCTGCCGTAACGATCTATCAGGCTTTTGCAAGAGGCAAGGCCGACAATCCGGTCTACGGAAGGGAGTTTGCGAAGCGACTTATCTCCTGTCATCTGGATCGGCCATGAATCTGTTAAAACGGTGTAAGGCTGTGTAACCTCGGCATTATATACAAACATGGGCGAATATGTAACCTGACGGACGCAGGCTGACAGTGATCGATATCAGAAAAGCTTATCTGAAGATAAGATCGATCCGGTTGTTGACGTCAAGTTTTCGGTAAATCGCTTTGAGATGCTGTTTTACAGTAGCGTGGGTTATGCCGAGGCTCGATGATATCGCGTTGTTGTCGTAACCTGCGCGAACCATATCCACGATCTCCTGTTCTCTGAATGAAAGCGAGGACGATGGGCCATTGGAGAAGCCTGAAAACTGGTTGTCGATAGATTCAAGGAGATCAGCAACGGGGAGCAGGATCGTCAGCAAACCGTCACGTTGAAACAAAGACGGCTCCGGGAAGCAATATCCGGTCGCCTGGACAAGGCGGTCGCAAAACAGTTTAAGCCTCAAATTGATAGCTGTCAGTTCGCTGGATCGGCCTTTTCCCGGAGTTTTCAGGCTTTTAACAGTGAAACTGACAACATGGTCGTTGGCTGAGGCGGGGGGCGAATCTGGCTCCAGGTTTTCGATCATTACAGGGCCCTGGTTTTTCATCGCATACAGCTCAAAAAGAATTTTTGAAATTGTCCGGCCTACCAGCATAGGATTTGTCGCGTTAACGTTAACTGTTTTTTTAACCCGGTTTTCAACTTTCATTGGATGGGTATCGCGCGACTTGATCGTGTTCTGGACTATCCGCCACAAGGAGGCGCCGCATAACCAGTCGCTGTTAAAATCGACGGGGCCATCCGCCTTGTCGTCCGCCATATCAGGAGAGGCTATTTTCAAGAGACGGTTCGTGTGTATTTCTGTTTCATTCGGGGAAAGCGACGCGCCGTTTGAATAAAGGCGCACGAGGGCGTTATTGGCCTGCTGTACTCTTACAGCCGTCAAAAGAGTAACGTCAGAATTTTCGTGTGTTACAAAGCATCTTCCCTCAAGAACCGGCGCTTCGGCGCAATCGGGGCACGGGCCGCTACCCTTTTCTATCATCCATGAGCATTTATAAACGCTACTGCTTTCGTCAAGATCAATGATATCCAGCATCTGCTGGTTGAGAAAGATTATTTCTCCCGATTTGGAGACAATGCTGGCCGGCAAAGGGGTCGTCTGTAAGAACTCAACGACCTTGCCAAACATGCCGCCGACGCTCTCTTCTTTTATCATCCGGCCCTTCAAAGCCTCCTTTATCCAGGCGCCAAATCTCAAGCGCCCACCAATTATTAATCGCCTGTCAAATGATAGTAATATTATGACTAAATAGTGTAAAATGTCAATACCCCTTTTGGAGGGGCGCCGAAGTTGTTGGAGTTTTAGAGAAAAAGACGCTCTGGTGGCGGGCTTTACGAAAAGTTTGAGGAGCCTCTAATGGGAGCCTCTAATAATCCATTTCTGCTACAATCGGCTTTAAAAGGCGCCATGCTTCGTTGACGAGTCAAATTCGTCCTCAGAGTAGTTACTACTACGCTTGCGGCTATTTTGTCTCGCAGTCTCGCCTGACG
>DRJW01000400.1 GCA_011052055.1 Nitrospirota bacterium | reverse complement strand
TTGACGAGTCAAATTCGTTGACGAGTCAAAATCGTCCTCAGAGTAGTTATTACTACGCTTGCGGCTATTTTGTCTCGACGCCTCGCCTGACGACTTTTCGCTCGATTTCGCTACGAAAGCAATTTTTAGAGGTGCCCTTGATTGATTATTTATTCCTTACGTTATAATATCGGGGCGACAAGGTGGAGACAATCGTTGTTCAGGGGGGTTTTTCACAATGCCTGTGATTGGCAAAAAGCGTCTTGGGGATCTGTTGGTTCGTTCTGGATCGATAAGTCAGGAGCAGTTAAAGGCGGCCCTTAAAGAGCAGAAATCAACCGGGGCGAGGCTTGGCCATATATTAGTGTCTTCAGGCCTGATGACGCGAGAGGATCTTCTGGATGTTTTGTCCAGTCATCTGAATATTCCCATAGTAAACCTGGAGATGGTTCAGCCGCCGCCGGAGCTTCTGCGCGCGATCCCGGAGGCGACAGCCAGAAAACATACGGTTTTCCCTATCGACAGGGTCAACGGCCGGATCCGGATAGCTATGGCCGATCCTCTCGATCTTGCGGCGGTGGATGAAATTTCCGCCAAACTGTCGCTGGAGATCGATACGTCCATAACCAGCGAAAACCAGATTCTAAACGCCATCGACAGCCACTACGGTTTCGTAAACTCGGCGAA
Source organism: Nitrospirota bacterium (assembly GCA_011052055.1). Classification (GTDB taxonomy): domain Bacteria; phylum Nitrospinota_A; class UBA7883; order UBA7883; family UBA7883; genus DRJW01. The sequence continues at coordinate 3,230 of DRJW01000400.1, read as the reverse complement.
AGAGGCTATGCTGTCGGCGCCTGCGCCATCTTATGGGCCAGGGTCTTATGAATTTGGCCCGATGGAGCAAGACCATGGCGAGGCGGCTCCCCCCATCGCAAAACTGGTGGAGGCGATCATAAGACAGGGTGTGGCGGATCGCGCCTCCGACATTCATATTGAGCCGGGAGAAGACTCTTTAAGGGTGCGTTACAGGATAGACGGGGTGATGTTCGGCTCCATATCTCCGGAAAAAGAGCTTGAAGCGGCGATCATATCCAGGATCAAGATCATGTCGAAAATAGACATAGCGGAAACAAGAGTCCCGCAGGACGGGCGTTTCAGGATGAAAATCGACGGGAAAAACCTTGAGTTGCGCGTCTCCACTTTCCCTACCATATACGGAGAGGCGATCGTTCTTAGAATTCTCAACAGGGAAAATATCTTGATGGGACTTGAAGAGACCGGGCTTTGCGGCGGGACTCTTGACGATTTTAAAAACTCCATTTTAAAGCGCCAGGGGATAATAATCGTCACCGGGCCAACCGGTTCGGGCAAGACCACCACTCTTTATTCGTGTCTGAACATGCTCAATTCCCCGGAGAAAACCATCGTTACCATCGAGGATCCGGTCGAGTACCGCCTCAAATATGTCCGGCAGACCCAGGTCAACCCGAAGGGAGGCCTTACTTTCGCCAGAGGCTTAAGATCCATCCTGCGCCAGGACCCGGACGTGATAATGGTGGGCGAAATACGCGACCCGGAGACAGCGCAGATAGCCACACGGGCCGCCATGACCGGTCATCTGGTGCTTTCGACCATGCATACCGGCGCCTCTATAGACGTAATAGCAAGGCTCAAAGACCTTGGCATGGAGACATGCTTGATCGTCTCCACTCTCAAAGGAGTTCTCGCCCAGAGGCTGGTCCGTAAAATTTGCGCGAAATGCGGGACGGAAAATAGCGGTCTGGACACCCAAGTCTCAGGCTTGCCCATGGCCGCAGAAAAAACCGCCGTCTATGGCCGGAGAGGATGCGTCCGGTGCAAGTCGAGCGGATATTTCGGCAGGATCGGAATTTTCGAGTTTCTGAAGATCGACGATAAGATTCAGGATATGGTGGTCAAGGGCGAGAGGCCTTCATCTATCCGCAAGTTCGTTTTGCAATCTGGCGCGTTCACTACAATGCGTGATGACGGCCTGAGCAAAGCAAGATCAGGCGTGACAACCCTGGAGGAGGTGGAAAAGGCGACTTGTGAAAATTAGTGACAAAAATTTAAAGATATGCCTGCGCCAGGTTACGGCCTCTTTTTCTCATGGCTTGCGCGTACAGGTATAAAGCCCGCGACCGGGCCGGGAAATCTGTCAGCGGCACAGTGGAAAGCGAATCGGTCGATGATGTGGCGCGCCTGCTTGTCGTCCGGGGCTTGTATCCGACCGCAATAGACGAGACTGTCCCTTACGGCAAAGGCATCAGCGCTGGTGTCATCAAGCTTTTCGCTTATGTGTCCGATGAAGAGAAGATTATCTTCACCAGCCAGCTTTCAGCCCTGTTAAAAGCCGGCGTCCCTATCATTTCCAGTCTGGGCGCGCTGCATGACCAGACTGATAATCCCAGGTTTAAGGAGGCCTTGAAACAGGTCAAGCAGGGTCTCGAAGAAGGGCTTTCTTTAACCGAGGCGATGAGCAAAAACAAAGATATCTTCTCCGGCGCTTACCTTGCCATGATAACGGCCGGCGAGACTACCGGCTCTCTGGATAGATGTCTTGAATACCTTGCGGAAATGTTAAAGCGCGAATTTGAGTTAAAAAACCGTATCAGGGAGATAACTTTATATCCAAAAATAGCTTTCGCGGCGGTCGTTACAGCGATGGTTATTCTCTTGACTTTTGTCGTCCCAAGGTACGCCGCGATTTTTGAAAAAGCCAAGCTTAAGCTCCCCGTCTTTACCGAAGCGCTTATATGGCTCGACTCTTTTTTCCAGAACCACTGGATTGCCGGCGTACAGCTTGCTTTGACCGGGTTTGTGGCCGCGCGTCTTGCGATTAACACTCAAAAGGGACGGATGATTTTCGACCGGTATGTTCTAAGCCTGCCTGTCACGGGTGACATAACGCTGAAAATATCATTGGCCCGCTGGTCGAACGCTCTGGGCTCTCTTATCCGGGGGGGAACGCCCATAATCAAGGCGCTTGCCATTTCCTCGCGTACGGCGGGAAACGAAAGCCTGATCTGCATGTTAAACAATATAGCCGATGAAGTCTCGGACGGGGGCGGGCTGGCAGAGCCGTTACGCCGCCACAGGCTTTTGCCGCCCGTTGTGGCGCAGATGGCCGCTTCGGGCGAGGAGTCGGGCTCTCTGGACGAAATGCTCCTTGATGTGAGCCGCTATTTAGAGGATGACGCCAGAAGAAATATAAGAAAACTGGCCGCTTACATTGAGCCGGCGATGATCCTGGGAATGGGGCTGGTTGTTCTTTTCCTGGCTTTATCCATATTTCTGCCGATGTGGGATATAACCAAGATGGCCAGAGGCGGCTTCTGACTTATCTAACCGTGTGTCATCTGCTTTAGCAGGCTGAGATATTCGGAGCCGCGTCTTAAGTAGTCATCCAGAGAGCCTGCGTCATCGGAATGTATAGCGATAAAGCGGAACTTACCGGACGATATGCCGTCGGCTCCGCTTTCCGAATCGAGCAGTACCGCCACTGCGTCGAAACGAAGAGGCGGATTCCAACTCCGGTTCACCATCAACAATACGCAGGCCCCGTCCGATAAAGGCCCGTCCAGAACGGCGTGGATACCGGTTTTGTCTATTTTAAGACATATCGCCGAACGTATCGGATCGGAGCGTCCTTCTGATATCTCGCTTACAAAAGAAAGCTGGTTATCAGCGGCGTTTCCCGAAAAGCGTTCTGCTCTGTTTTCGGCGCGGGCTGGGCGGGTTAGAAGTTTTTTTAAGAAAACAACTCCTTTCACGCCAGCGTCGTCCGCATCGTCGTTGTTTTCAATAAAATCCAGGTCTTCGATTTCCTCTGCGGCGTCGAACGAAAACCGTTGCTCCGACGAGTATTTGTTTATGACGCCTTCCAGCTTTTCCGCCGTTTCAGAGTCAACGACGACGAACTCAAAACCGAAGAAATCCTCGAACGGCTCTGCCTCCGCGCCGACCGGCTCTTTAAGAGCCTCAGACGCTTGAAGGTGGCTTTCGCTCGACCCATGCGCGCCATCATCCGCCTCTGAGACCGGCTC
>DRJW01000399.1 GCA_011052055.1 Nitrospirota bacterium | reverse complement strand
GATAGTTTTTATGATATTTGTAAAAAGAAGATTTTCTCCTCCAAGCGTATACCGCAGGCCAGAGCGCCCGCGCTCTCCCGCCGCTATTATCCCTTCTACAACGTAGTCCACATCCACCACGTTGCTTCCGCCCGGCGGCGCCGGAATGATACGCGAATGGGCCACCTGCTTTATCATCGCCCCGGAGTTTAGCGTCCTGTCGCCCGCTCCATATACCGTAGTCGGGTTTACAATTGTCACCTCCATCTCTTTGGCCGCCTTAACCGCCTCTCGCTCGGCCTCTGCTTTGCTCGCCATATACGGATTTTCGCTCACCAGTTTTTCATCGAGTCCGGCCTGCTCATCCAGCGCATGATTCTCTGAATATGAAAGGCCAAGAGTGCACGCAGAGCTTACAACCACCGACCGTTTGACATGAGCCCGCGACGCCGCTTTTAAGACTTCACGTGTACCGATCCCGTTTACGCGCAAAAGCTCGTCAAGCCGCCTGGTGTCAAATGTTATTTTCGCCGCCAGATGATAGAGCCGGTCGCATGCCATTATCGAACTTTGAAACGTCGATGAATCGGTGATGTCTCCTTTTACGATTTTTACTTTATCAGGCAGGCTGTCTTCGCGGGCTCTGACCAGAGCGATGACATCGTGTCCATCCTTTAACAGCCGATCAACGAGGCGTCCGCCGATAAAACCGGTGGCTCCGGTGACGAGAGCTCTCATAAACCGGTTTGAACTTCGCTCTTTTCAGTCTTCGCCACCGCCGGGGAATCCCGGAAAACCTCATCCCACGGCATGGGGGACTTTTTGGCGTGAAACGTTTTACTCAAATATTTTTCTATAAACTCCTCGTCGGTGGAGGCTAGGCATTTTTGGTGATAACCGGCGAATTGAGGAAGCGCGAGAGCCCTGTCTCTGATGACCGAGACCGGCTCGTCTAAAACATTTCCAAAGCCAATGTGCAAAAAGGGGCAGGTCAGAGTGTCGCCGTAGGGGGTCAGGTAGAGAATCTCCTTGGCGGCGCCGCACCCGTAATCGCCGAAGTTGGATTGAAAATCTGTCCTTATGTAGGGTGTGCTTTCGGTCAGGTTTTTTATATAGTCAAGATCGGCTTGCGTTAAAAGTATTTTTTTGTCACCGGCCCAGTTTCCGGCGGGAACCGGCATAATCAGAACCAGTATTACCTTAAGCTTTTTGGCCAGGCTAAACAGGCCGTTTATTCCTTCGCTGTAGAGCGAGTCATGCGTCACGACAGCCCCCAGCGTCACGTTAAGGCCCGCGTTGAGCGCATTGTGAATCGCGCGCATAGCTTTTTCAAAAACGCCTGCTTCCCCTCCCCTGAATTTGTCATGCTCTTCGGCGATAGAGCTGTCGAGGCTTATGGTGACAATATCCACTCCAAGCCTCCTGAGCTTTATGGCGCGCTGTTTGGTAAGCAGAGTGCCGTTGGTCGTGACAGAAATGACGTTGCGCCACGGATTGCAGGCCGAGATAATCTCTTCAAGGTTTTTCACCATGAGGGTCTCGCCGCCCTGAAACGAGAAATTCACGGCTCCAAGCGCCATGCTCTCTTTTGCGACCCTGGCGTAGTCCTCTACCGTCATCTTCGGCCTTGCGCCATCGTTGTCTTCTAGCGCGGTGGCGAAGCAGTGCTCGCATTTGAGGTTGCATGCGAAATCGAGGGAAAAATCGACATAACGCAGGCCCTCGTACTTTACGAACCAGCTTTTCAGGACTATTTTGACAAGACGCCAGATAAGAGCGGGCTTGCCGGGACGGAAAGAATACCGGAAATTAAGCGCGAACCTGGACAGCTTTTTATTCATTTAACTCACCAGAAACATCGCTCCCAGGAGCGATGGAAATTATTATTTAATGGTATCATAAAGGCCAGAAAGCTCCCAAGACGTCTGTCCATGCGGCAAGAGCGGTATTTTATAAAATTATTCAGTATTACGAATGAGAATTCTCCTTATCTGGCCTTCAGTAAAAGATGGCGAATTGTTCAACTTTCTTCCGCTTGGGCTCGGTTATGTCGCCTCGAATTTACCAGATGGATGCGAAGCGCGCTTATGGGACGGGGTCATAAAAAAAGAGCCCAATAGCGGCGTTCTGGAGGAGATAGCCTTGTTCAAACCCGATCTGATCGGTATTTCGATCTGGAATTTCAACCTGGTCTCGGCGCGTGAAGTGGCCGAGCTTATACGCGGCTCGTATCCTGAAATTACGATTGTGGTTGGAGGGCCAGAGCCTTCCGGCAGAAAAGAAAAGATTTTCGAAGTGATAGACGCGGATTACGGCTTCGCCGGAGAAAGTGAAAAACCTTTCCGCAAGTTTATTGAGACTGCGGCCGAGAATGGATTCCAGCATGAAAGTATCCGTGACATCAGCGGAATAATTTATAAAGACGATACCGGCGTCCCGGTCTTAGCGCCTGTAAAATGGGAAAGCATAGAGGATATTAACTATTGCGATTACGAGCTGATCGACCTGAAAGGATATCTGGATAGAGGATACCATTATGGAATGCATAGCCGCGCCATACGCACAGCCCCCCTGCTCACCACCAGAGGATGCCCCTATTCATGCGAATATTGTAGCGCCAGAATGGTAAATGGCAGGAAAATCAGGGCCAGAAAAGTTGAATCGGTTATCGAAGAAATAAAAGAGCTTCACCATACATATAAAATAGACGGGTTCAACATAATTGATGATAATTTCACTTTTTATAAAGATTACGCAAAAGAAGTTTGCCGGGAAATCCTGAAGCTCGAATTAAAAAATGTTTCTTTCAACTCTCCAAATGGCGTGCGCGTCGAGTTCCTTGACAAAGAGCTGTTGAGTATTATGAAAAAAGTAGGATGGGAATGTGTGTTCATCGCGCCCGAAAGTGGAAGCGAGCGAACTTTAAAGAACATGAAGAAGAAGCTTGACCTGAATGTGGTGGCGGAAAAAATAACGATGATAAAAAACGCCGGGATGAAGGTGTTCGGGTTTTTCATCATTGGGTATCCCGGAGAAACAGAGAAAGATATTAATAAATCTTTCGATTTCGCGCGCAATAACGGTTTTGATTACGTGGTATACACCTGTTTTCATCCATTGGCCGGAACCCCGGCCACAGACAAGCTGGAGGCGGCTGGCGAGTGGATTGAAACAGGCGCTGGAGGCGATTATTACGATGTCGCCTATGCGCCCGACGGACTTACCAAAAGGAAATTGAGGATGCTACGGTTGTGGGGTCTTTTCAGATTTTATACCAGCTCATTTAGCAGAATGTATAACGCGGCCACCAGCCATTCGCTAAAAAGAAAACTGCTCTTTATAAAAAAGCTTTTAATCCCTTCGCGGTCTTATTCTGGATGATATTGATCCGAGACGGCTCCGGGGCATGACGACACGACCATGCCGTTGAGCCATAAATTATCATTGGATGACACAATAGGCCCTGGGCCGGCGCGAGCTTTAAAACTATTCACTCTTTGCTTTATTCTGGCCAAAATCATTCTCATCTTTGTCTTGTCTAACAACACGTTTTTCGTGATGGATGAATACGCTCACGCCGCCCATACAGGTATGATCCAGGATTTTTACGTTCGCTATTTTCCATTCAAGACCGTCTTGTCCGCCTATTTCTATCTACCGGCGCAATGGTTAAGCGCAAACTCGGCGGAGGCGATGCTGATAGCCAGATACCAGATGGCGGGCGCTGGTGTGGCGGTTACAGTTTTGGTTTATCTGATTTGCCTTAACATGGGAAGGACAAAACTGGAGGCGCTGTTCACTGTATGCGTTCTGCTCGCTTTCTCCACATTTATCGAGCGTGTGTTCCGTGTGCGGACGGAGCCGCTTTGCCTGGCGCCTGCTATGGGCGCGTTATGGATAATAACCAGCCGTCACAAAAGCGGATGGATACTGTTTTTGGCCGGCCTGATGTCCGGTGTGGCTTTTCTTACGACACAAAAAGCGGTTTATTTCAACTTTGCTTTGGCGACAGCCTTCATAGCTGAAGCTTCAACACGAAAAGCGTATGCGGAAGCTTTTAAAAAAGCCGCTATTTTTTCTTTTGGATGGTTGGTGACTGTCGTTGTTTACAGCGTTTATTTTCGCGGCCCAGATTTTCTTGTTGTAATAAACCATATTTTTGTGACTCCAGTCAGGCTGGCTGTGCATGGCGGGGAAGATTATAAAAACCTGCGTGAATTCGTTTTGATGGCATTAAGCAGGAACGCTTTCGTTTATGGATTATGTTTCGCCGGGTTATTAATATCCCTGGTCAGGCTCAGAAAACTTTCCAGGGTGGAAATGATCGTGGCTGTATTCACACTGATAATGACTTTTTTCATATTCACCCATAACCAGCCGTGGCCCTATGTTTTTATCATGGTCATTCCGTTTCTTTCGCTTTACGGCATTGAGGCTGTCAAGGCTGTGCCTGCGGGAATTCCTTATCTGAAAGGCGCCGTACTGATATCGGCGCTTGTTGTGATGATTTTTTCTTTTAAAAGAAACATCTATTATTTCGGACACACCAATCTTTTGCAGAACCTGACTTCACGGCAAGCCGAAAGCCTGCTGGGGACGGACGATAGTTATTGCGATGGCGTTGGCATGCTTGTCAAAAAACGATTCGCGGGCCCCGCATGGTGGGACGCGAGGGGGATCGCCGAGGTAATGGCCGAGGCTGATAAAAACGAGTTTAAATTGTTAGAAAATATCTTTAGCTACCATCCGAAAGTCTGGATTTTAAGCTACAGAACCAGCAAGCTTTGGCCCGTGCTGGAGCCTTTTCTGATTAATTCGTATGTAAGAGTGTTTCCAAATGTTTTGCTCTCAGGCGCGCAGGTGTCCGCCGGAAAATCGGTAAAATTCGTAAACCGTTGGGAGGGGGCGTACGCTCTTTACGATAGCGGTGGAGCAAGGCTTAACAGGCCTTTTTATATAAATTCGAAAGTCATCGAAGGCTCAACGCTTCTTAAAACCGGGGAATATACAGCGCGACTTTCCGGTGGAGCGGGGCGAGCGTACCTTCTGCCTGACAACATCAACGTTCCTTTTACGATCCCCCCCGCGCGAAAACCTATGGCCCTTTACAGGGATGTTTACAGATATTAGCGCTCTGGCCGGCCCAGGATAAAAGAGAGACGCCAGACGATCAGGGCAAGCGCGACGCCTGCGTATCCGTCAACCGCGTAATGCCATTGCAGTAATACCGAGCCGATAAACATTATCACCGCATACAAAGAGCCGACGACTCCAAGAATCGAGGATACGGGAAAAAAGAAGAGCGCTATTAAAACGACAACCGCGACGTGAAGGCTTGGCATAGCGGCGATTCCATAGAACATCCCCGGCTGGCCGTTGTCTGATAAAAACCTGGATCTGCTGACCCATAGCGCATTCTGAAAGCTTTTGGCGTACCATTTTTTGCTCTCTGAGTACGATCTGGCGTAGTCCGCCGGTATCTTGTCTATCACCGGAAATTTAAAAATGTGATTTCTCATATCTTTCGG
>DRJW01000398.1 GCA_011052055.1 Nitrospirota bacterium | reverse complement strand
CAATCCTTCAGCAATTTCCTTGAGGGCTATATTGATCGGGTGCATATCCTCCGGGTCTATTAAAGGATCGGCGCCTTCCATAATCTGTTTCATTCTCATCGTGATAATGTTGACCAGAAGATATTTATGACTGATTTTCTTCTTCGCCTGACTGTATAGATATGTATCGAACATTATTTTTCTAAACCTTTCCGGTTATATTTATCCAGGCATTCTACAACGCCTGCCAAATCAAAACCGATTTATTTACGATTAGCGGTGAAACATCGCGTTTTCCCCAGGACCTTTATTCTCCATTTCCTCCTGGCACTCCACGCAGAAGATAGAGTATGGCATGGCGGCGAGTCTCATTTTGGATATCTTGTCATCGCATTCGGCGCAGACTCCGTACTCGCCCTTTTCAATTTTCCGCAAGGCCTCATTGATAAGCTTTAGCTCACCTTGTCCACGGCTCTTAAACAGGTAGGCCATCTCCTGCTCATAAGCCGATTCCGCCACATCCACATCATCTCCGTGCCGGTTTTCGATCTCTTTTTTAATCTCCTCACTGATATTCTGATCGGCGGCCATAAGAATAGACTTTTTTTGAAGGAGGAGCTTTCTGATATTCTCAAAATCCCGCCGCTTATTACCCATAACTTCCATACCTTCCAGAATAAAGATAACCGTATGATTATTCAGGCATTAATACAATAATCCAGAGCGGTTACCTGCTTACGCCAAAATACCTGTTCAAAGAGAGCTACACTTTATAACAAATCTTATTACACGAATCAAGCAATAAAATCTGGCTATACGGGAAGGTATCCCATTGAATGTAAAGCCCTGTTTTTTTAAATTCGACTTTACTTTGATGAAGAGCTGTTAAATCGCTTTGAGGTGTTTGGGCGAGCTTTGGTAGCAATGTTGCTCGTCGGGGAAAGCGCCTGTTTTGATTTCTTCGATGTACGATCCGACAGCTTTTTTGACAACCGAGGCCAGGTCGGCGTATTTTTTCACAAATTTCGGCTTGAACTCGGTCTGCAAACCTAGAAGATCGGCGGTGACGAGTATCTGGCCGTCGCACGCCGGGCCCGCCCCGATACCAATAGTCGGGATGTTAAGCTTTTCGGTGATCCGGGCCGCCAGATCTTCAGGCACACATTCGAGCACAATGGAAAAAACCCCTGCCTGTTCTAGTTTTAACGCTTCGTCGATCAGCCTCCTGGCCGCTTCTTCGCGCCTGCCCTGGATTTTGAAACCGCCGAATTTGTGAATAGATTGAGGTGTAAGGCCGATATGGCCCATGACCGGAATCCCGGCTGTAAGCATTTTTCCAATAATCTCAAGCAGACCGTCGCACCCTTCGATCTTCACCGCCTCCGCTCCTTCAAAGATCAGCCTGCCCGCGCTCTCAAGCGCCTTGTCCATCCCAAGATGGCATGATAGAAACGGCATGTCGGCCACCAATAAGGCCCGCCCGATACCTTTGCGGACAGCTTTGACATGGTATGCGATATCGTCCACAGTGACTCTTAATGTGTTCTCTTCCCCGTTAAACACCATCCCCAGCGAGTCGCCGACAAGAACAATATCCGCTCCTGCGGCGTCGACAAGCCGGGCGAATGTATAGTCATAGGCGGTAAGCGCGCTTATTTTCTCGCCCCTGCTTTTCATACCTTCCAGCCTGCTTATTGTCATGTTGTCTGACATCATTCCTCCTCATTAACTATTAGCTGACAAAGAGCCGGGTCACGCACTGTGGGGGAAGGGGGGGGGGAACGCCGCGCCGTTTGTAAAACAACGCCTCGAATCGATAAAAGATGTTCCCGTCCCAGTCCTTAAACCATACGGATCCAGGCGGATTAGGTATAGTATCCGGCCTTTTTAAGGCTAAAGCAAGGAGGAAATGAAACCGCGCGCGCCCATAAAGTGATTAATTACCAGGCAAGACATCGCAATAGCCAGAACCTGACTAAAGGAATCAAATAACAGAAAGGATATTTATGGACCGTAAAAAAATCTGGCAGGAATATTTTTGCCGATATCAAGTTCGACAAAGAAGACGCCGCGAATTACATACCTACCTGACCTACTCTTGAACTTCCCCAGCTTGAGCTATTGTCAAATGTTGTGTAATGAAATATCAAGCATCCCAACTGTCGCAAGTGATTGCTCTTGAATTTACCTTCTCCCCGCCCTTCTTTCAGTATACTCCAGTCCACTTTGCGCGATATCGGCCCCGGCGCCAGAACTCCAAACAGCAGTTGCAGGTCGATGAATACTTAGCTCATCAGCGTCAACTATCACTTTTGCATTAGTTGGAATTTGACTCCCGTGATATTGAATTCTCATTCCTCCGGTAGATATATCAACTGTGGTCGCTCTTGTGACTACACCGTTGGTAATTGTAGCAGTTGTCTCTATTTTTTTTCGCGCGAGAAGCCTGACATTCTCCAACTTGGCGCCACAATATATGCAATCAATAGCATCTACTGGCAACAACAAAGAAACCAATTTGTGACAATTAGCGCATTCCCTTATGCTGAACTTCTCTTTTTCAAAGTTTTCTTCATTTTCCATAAATAAACCCTTGATGACTACTTAAGAAGCAAATTAACCTAGCTCCTGGTTAAAACCACCCACGTATCCGCCATTATCAGACGGCCTTTTCTGACTGTCCTTTTTCTATTTTTATTTTCCGTTATAGCTTTCTGCGGCGGAGGCAGGTAGCGACAAACCTTCCGTTCATAGCGATAAACCTTCCGTTCATAGCGACAAACCTTCCGTTCATATTGTTCCTTGCCGTATCCACAAAGCTCACGACCCGGCCCTTGCATAACCATTCTCAAGCCCGGCGGAGCCAATGAGCGAATTTAGAAAGACTTCTTACATTCATCGCTTAAACATACCGACAATTGACAACTCCAGCTTCTATCGCCTCCGCTTTTCTTCACAGGAAAAAACAGCAATATTCGCGCCAAATATGGCCTGCGTCACAATATAATATAACTCTTTGTATTACTGGTCATTATAGAGATGAATTCGTTACGGGATAATTTAATCCAATCTTCATTGTAAAAAATTTTGTCAATTTTTTTGCTCATAAAACATATTTTAACCGGTATTTTTAGTTATTCTTTTAAATAACAATAAGATAGCTCAAATCCTTGACTGTAAACTATTTTTACAATCATGCTAATGATTTACAAATATTATTCATATCTCACAGTAACTGCTCTTTGTACGCCGACTTTGATCATCCTGAAGGGCTAAACCTGCGAAATTTGTCGATATTTTTTGTCAATGCCGCTATTTTAAGGGGGGTTTACACTAGCTCTGGCGTTTAAATCAGTCAGTTTTCAAATCCCATCTGCTTTACGACCCGTCTTGCGCCAAGACCGTCTACTCTTTCCATAATAGTTCTAGAGATGGATCGAAGTGTGTACGGGTCATCTTTTAATCTATTAACCGCGCTCGCTATCTTATCTGGCGTGACATCATGCCCTGATCCAAGATAGACGGCATATCCCGCTTCAGCCAGGATTTTCGCCAACGCCACCTGTGATTCTGAAATAGTGATAATGATGGATGGCGCCCCCAAAAGCATCCTTTCCGCCGTGGAAACCCCGTAAGCTCCGATAACAATATCCGCTTTTGCTGTTATGTTTACCATATCCTCCACAAAATTGTGAAACCTGATATTGACGCCATCATAACTCGCTGAGTTTTTAGAATCGCGATAGCCAGAGCTTATAATCATATCCACTTCTACGCCCTTTGCGCCCAAAGGAAGCAGGGCCTCAATGACCTTATCAGGTAAACCGGCGCAATCGCTCCCGCCAAAAGAGACAAGAATTCGCTTTACTTCATTATCGCGTTTATCTAATCCCTTCTGTCTTGCCCTGCGAAATTCAGAGCGAACCAACGCGTGCCGGAGCCCGGCAAGGGTCACACAGTCTGGTGGAGTGAGAGTCTTGTATTTTTGCTCGGCTGGCGGGAAAAAATGCGGGTTGACGATAATATCGCAGTCCCGTTTTCTGTCCGCATGATCGTCTATGGCAAGAATGTTTTGTGTGACAGACCGCAAAGCGGAGTCCATTTCCAGACTGTTCTCCGGCAGATCGACAATTACCCAATCAGCTTTGCCTCCGTATTTTGAGATAATATCACAAGTTTTAGAGGCGTCTTCTAACAAAGTCCAATCTGCAGGATCCCCGGAGATGGTTTCGGCGACAAAGCCGTGTTTGTTTATAAACGCGACAAGATCGCCTTCAAGTTTTCTGCATATGAAACGGGCGGAAACGCCGGCTTCGCGCAACTCCTCGGCCAGCGCAATACAGCGTGTGATATGACCCGCGCCAATAGAGGAAGATGCGTCTGCGCGTATCCAGACAGTTTTCATCGGTTACAACTGCTTTCGCCAATCTTTTTGTGACACATGGTTGTTAATCTTTAACAGCTCCTGGTCGGAGTCGACCAGCGCGACTGCGTTTTCGGCGTTAAATGCTTTGCCAGCTTTTTCAAGACGGCCGCATAAAGCTCTCATCAAAAGAAGATCGGCGCCGGTATCGACTGTTAGACGGTACCCACGTCCAATCAAATAATCAGGCGGGTCGACCCTGCCGATGCTGAACATGCCAGGCTGGCTATGAATATAGGTTGTAACATGCTCCCGGTGCTTTGGGCTCGAAGATTCCGCGTGCGCCCTTCGCAACGCATCGGCGGAAACAACCTCCGCTGATAAACCGTATGGAAATTCCGCTTCAAGGCCGGTGTAATCAGCTTTACTTGCGAGATGTTTTTCGATAAGCAAGTCAAGCAATCTTGCGTCGGTAAGCGGGTTGTCGCCCGTGGCGCGGACGATTGTTTTGGCCGGGTACTTGTCGAGGACGGTTATAAATCTATCAAGCACATCCTCCTCTGAGCCGCAAACGCAGGGCAGGCCCTCTTCCAACGCGAACTTGACAACCCGCTCATCATCACGGTTCGTGGTAGTGGCTATGACAATCTGGTCGATCAGTCTCGCCTCCCGCAACCTGTCAATAACCCAGCCCAGCAGAGGCTTACCGCATATAGGCTCGAATATTTTATTCCGCAGGCGGGTCGAGCCAGTCCGGGCCTGCACTATCGCCTGGGTTTTTACCGAATGAGTCATTATTGAAATTCAATCATTCTTGTCCCTATTACTTAACGCCATGCTATTTAGTGATGGTATTTACGTGACAGTTTGACCGTTTTATAAGTAGCGGTCAAGCCGTTGTGAGCGGATGAAAAGTTGTAAACGCTAGCATTGTTAATGGTATCTTGTAATCAGGCAACACGGCGGCGCCGGGATTGGTCTTTACACCGCCAAAAGATTCATTGAATTATGCAAAAGCTCGATTCATGTAGAAAGCGCGATAGGCGCAGGCTCGAAATTCATCATTAGAAACCTTAGAGACCTTTGAAAAACTCCTGCAAATGTCATTACCAGCTCTTTGCAACAACTCAGGACAAACGCCGCTTGGCCCCAAAGAGCGCCAAATGCAACAAGTATTACAATCAGATCAATTGCGCTTGACAATATGATATTATGATAATAGCTTATTGGTTTATTTCTCAGAGAGATACATTGAACGAGCCAAAAGACATGGAAGATAGTGAATCTAAAAGCAAGGCATCGTTACCTGTTCATTATATTAAATCAAATTCTTTTAAAGCAATTTACGCTGATGGGGCGCATGGAGGACTTTCACCCAAGGGATTATTGAATATGAGCGTGTTTAGCGAAAGAGTCCCAATCCCCAGGGAAGAAGTATTTGAAGAACAAGATGGAGTTCTTAATCGCGTTAAAAGCATTGGGAAAAAGGGCTTAATTCGCGAAGTAGAAGCTACGATTCTTATGGATTATCCAACTATGAAAGTAATACGCGACTGGATGAGCGATAAAATTGAAGAGTTTGAACAACGTTATAAGATTGGAATTATTTCAGGAGATAAGGAGAAAAAATAATGACACCTTTTGTTGAAGCAATGTGTCCTTCTGATGTTACAAGCACGCCTCCAATCCCTCACGAAAAGCTAAAATGTACGAATGGTGAAATAATATACAGTGATTTCAAGAACGTTAGGGATATTCAGTACATTCCAGAATTTGTGATTGTAAACAGAAATAATGGGGTTGCAACAATACATCCAGCAAAACCGTTTTTAAATTCTGAACTAATAGAGCATGAGATAATAGAAGAGCCTGAAGGCTTGATGGAGCTTTTTCAGGAACTCAAGATAACTTGGAAAAATGATACCGCTCATTTATCATCGCCATTTGATATCGCAATGCATGAGTCTTATCAAAGAATCATGGGTATGGGCGAAAAAGCATTGCCGCTGATTTTTGAGGAGATGACTAAAGAGCCAGATTATTGGTTTTGGGCATTGCGGCACATTACTGGTGAAAACCCTACGCGAATTGAACATCGAGGGAATATGCCACTCATGACTGAGGATTGGTTAAGCTGGGCGCGTTCGCATTCCTATTTGTAAATGTCAGACGAAAAATTAAGGGCAATTTTCCCCAACCTGCTCAATACTCCTTACGTCATTACAAGCGAAAAAGATAAAAAATATAACTGTATTGCCTGGGCCGCAGGGGATAATGCAAAGTGGTGGTGGCCTTTACCAGAAGATAATTACTGGCCCAATGAAGCTCAAGCTGGAAACACAATGCGAACTTTCGCCGATACTTTTGGAGAGATGGGATATGATATTTGTGAACATGGAGGATTAGAACCTGGGTATGAAAAAGTCGCTTTGTACACAATAGACAAAGCTCCAACGCATATGGCCCGGCAACTGCCTACAGGGGATTGGACAAGCAAGTGTGGTCAGTTAGAAGATATTTCTCATTTGCTTGAAGGGATCGAAGGTGATGGTTATGGTTCTGTTGCTTTGTTCATGAAACGGCCTAATCTTGATTTTAGTTAATATCCTTTTTTTTCATTTTTGAATCATACAGCGCATTGTGGCGCCGCGCGATTCTCTATATCTTCTCCTTTCGTAAAAAGACGGCCTTCCGCAGGTTAGCGAAAAACTCCTCATAGAATTTCTCCGGATCAAGGTATTTCGCTCTGTCGGCGGCGTTAAGATGCACCCCCCCCTCGACTTTCCCCAGATCGGTGTTTACCCTTACACGTGTAACGCCTTCACCCCATTTCTCCATTGTCACGGTCGCTTCCTGAGGAACAAACGTTTTATGCTGGCGGGTTGAAAACAGGAGACGTATTGTCACTGTTATCAGTATTTTTTTTATAGCTACAACGTGACCGGTCTCCATGTTGGTCTGGACGATTGTGAACCCCATATCCTGGAGAACGTCCATCACGGCCCGAAAGGTTGTTTTGTATTCTCCCTCTATGTCTCGCAGTTGAACACTACGAATTTCAAGGGCGCTTTTGTCGTCGTCAGCGGCCACATTGACCTTGAACATCCCCAGGCACCCTATGTTTGTAAAAGAAATAATCAGTAAAACAGCCGATAGATTGCATAGTCGCGCCATTTTGCCCTCTCCCAAGCTAGAATTGACTCATGTGGTAGGTCACCTCGTTCACCAGCGATTTCTTATCGAATCTGATTATCACGGTAAGTGTCTTTTTTGTGGACTTGACTTTCGTTTTCTCTTTGCGTGAAGCTTCCCCTTTTCTTGATCCTACTCCCGCGCCTACGAGGCCACCGGACCCGCCGGCCAATCCGCCGCCGCCGATGCCAAAACCTGACGATTTGCCTTTACTCTCTCCCTCGGATACCGTTTCAGTCTCGGAAGAAACCTTGTCGTATATCCATGTCTCGTGTCCATATTTATCTTTTGAAGCGATGTTGGGCGATCCAATAGCCTGCGCCACTTCGCCCTGGCTCATACCTTTTTTGATTCGCGACTGTACAAGTCCAAGCGTAAGCTCTTCGGCGAAAAGCGCTCCAGTAGCTCCGAAAAAGAAAGGGAAAAAAGTTATTAGAAAGATTACTTTCCGCATAATTATTATCTCCCGCAGGCTACCATACACAT
>DRJW01000397.1 GCA_011052055.1 Nitrospirota bacterium | reverse complement strand
CGAGGCGGCGAGACAAAATAGCCGCAAGCGTAGTAATAACTACTCTGAGGACGATTTTGACTCGTCAACGAAGCATGGCGCCTTTTACAGCCGACTGTAGCAGAAATGGATTTTTAGAGGTTCCCTCTAAAGTCGTGATAGAATCAAGCTAGGTATATTAACGCAGGCACAGAGCCATGATACGCCCGGAATTTATAATAGAAGAGCTTCGCCGGAACATGCCGGAGGCCGACATCGAGATGGTGTGGCGGGCGTATGCGTTCGCCGCCAGGATGCATAAAGGCCAAAAACGGGTGTCTGGCGAGCCATACCTCAACCACCCGCTCGAAGTGGCCAACATCCTCGCCCATATGAAGCTTGGTCACGTTTCCATAGCGGTCGCCCTTTTGCACGACACCGTAGAAGATACCGAGGTAACCACCGAAGATATAAAAGAACTGTTCGGCGAAGAGGTCATGCAACTGGTGGACGGCGTTACGAAAATATCGCAGTTGAAGTTTTCCAGCAAAGAAGAGCATCAAGCGGAGAATTTCCGGAAAATGATCCTGGCGATGAGCAAGGATATCCGGGTGATACTGGTAAAACTGGCGGACAGGATTCATAACATGCGCACTCTGCATTATCTGAGTCCGGAAAAGCAGAAAGCCATCGCCGGGGAGACGCTGGAGATTTACGCGCCATTGGCCAACAGGCTCGGCATGGGATGGATAAAAACCGAGCTTGAAAACAACTCTTTCAAATACCTCTATCCAAAAGATTACCAGAAAATAAAAAATGAGGTGGAGGCGGACGAACCTGAGCGCGAAGCCTACATTGGCGAAATGGTCGCTGAAGTTAAAGAGCGCTTAAAGCAGGAAGGCTACGACGTGGAGGTGCGGGGCAGGCCCAAGCATCTCTATTCCATTTTTTCCAAGATGCGTCGGCAGAGAATTGATTTCAAGGAAGTGCTCGACCTGATGGGAATCCGTATCATCACTAACCTCAAGCAGGAGTGTTACGCGATCCTTGGCCTGCTCCATAACATTTACAAGCCTATCCCCGGAAAACTGGACGATTACATAGCCTTGCCAAAAGAGAATATGTACCAGAGCCTTCACACGACAATCGCTGGCCCCAAAGGGAGGGCGGTGGAGTTTCAGATAAGAAGCATGGCGATGAATCTTATCAGTGAAGAGGGAATCGCCGCGCACTGGCGCTATAAGGAAGGCTCGGTAAAGGAAGGTAAACACGATGAAGAGATAGTATGGCTCAGGCGTCTTCTGGATTGGCAACAGGAGGTGAAAAATCCGAAGAAGTTTCTCGAATTCGTAAAAATTGACCTTTTCTCCGACGAGGTTTATGTGTTCACGCCTAACCAGGAGGTAAAAGCGCTTCCCAAAGGCGCGACTCCCATCGATTTCGCGTACGCCGTGCATACCGATATCGGAAGCCATTGCATAGGAGCGAAAATTAACGGTAAGCTTGCTTCATTGCGCCAGGAGCTAAACAGCGGGGACATAGTAGAGGCCCTCACCAGTAGCCAGCAACACCCGCATAGAGACTGGCTTAAAATCGTTAAAACCTCCAAGGCCAGGACAAAAATTGCGTCGTACATAAACCAGGCGGAAAAAAGCCGGGCGCTGGAGCTGGGCAGGGAGTTTCTGGAAAAAGAACTGGTCAAGCTTGGAGTGGATCCGAAGTCCCGCATTACCGAATCTGTCATTATGCCCCACGCCCAGGCGTCCGGTTACACGTCAGTAGACAGCTTTTTTGTCGCGCTGGGTCTGGGTAAAATGAAAATGGCCCCTCTTTTGGCCAAGCTGGCCCCGAAAGAGACGGTTGTAGCCAACAAGAAAAAGACTTTTATCAGGAGCGCATTCAAAAAACTTATTTCCCGCTCTTCGCAAAAAGAAAAGTTTCCCGGCGTTCGCATCCAGAACATGAACGACCTCCTGATCCGGTTCGCCCAATGCTGTAATCCGGTTCCGGGTGATTCAATCAGGGGCTTCGTCTCAAGAGGCAGGGGCCTTGTGATTCATACAGTTGACTGCCCTAACGCCGTGGGGATGGGCGTGGATTCGGAGCGGAGCGTCGATGTGGAGTGGGACGTGAAGAAAAAAGGAAAACATCTTGTGATGCTGGCGGTTGAGAGCAAAGACAAGCCAGGAATGTTGTCGCAGGTCACAGGAATAATCGCCGATAGCGGATCAAATATCACCGAAGCTACGGTTAAAGTGGGAGACAAGTCCAAGGGGCAGATATATGTCACCTTTGAAGTGGCCGACCTGACACAGCTTCAGAAACTGATGAACTCATTGATGCGGCTGTCAGGGATAATAAGCGTGGAGCGGATAAAAGACAGGCGCGCTTTTAAACCGGCCCGGCTTCCTAAAAAAGCCTGAGCTATCTTAAGGGGGCCTTTACTACAAGCGTCCGGTTCGCTCCGCGCTGAAACTCAAACGGCGCCTGTCGCGTCTCTGTGGCGAGGCCCGCTTTTTCCGGGGGCAATTTAAAAATCTCCGCTAGTGCCTGAAGTGGCGTATGCCGGTAAAGACCATCGCCATATCATACTCGTCGGCGGCTGATATCACCTCTTCGTCCCGGACAGAGCCGCCCGGTTGAATCACGGCGCGAACGCCCACTTTCCCCGCCGCGTCTATGCCGTCACGAAACGGGAAAAATGCGTCCGAGGCCATCACCGACCCTTCCACGGGACGGGTAGCTTTCTCCACGGCGATGCGGGCCGAATCGACACGGCTCATCTGGCCTGCGCCTATCCCGACCGTCATGTTGTCGCGGGCGTAGATAATAGCGTTCGACTTTACATGCTTGGAAATAATCCAGGCGAACTTGAGCGCTGATAATTCATCTTCGGTAGGCTCTCGTTTTGACACTACTTTGAGATCGTCCGGATCGAACGTAACAGCGTCGGCGTCTTGCATCAGCGCTCCGCCGGGAATAAATCTTACCGCCGTCTGCCCTTCGACGTTAAACTTCGGAGCGGTAATCAGCCTTACGTTCTTTTTGGCGGTGAGCGCGCTGATCGCGCCTTCCGAAAAACCGGGCGCGATGACCACTTCTACGAACAGGGCGGCGATCTGTTTTGCCACAGTCTCGTCGAGCTCACGGTTTACGGCGATGACGCCGCCAAACGCGGAGAGAGGATCGGTCTCGCGCGCGTCGATGTACGCCTGAACGAGCGATTCGTTGAGCGCCACGCCGCACGGGTTGGTATGCTTGATTATGGCGACGCACGGATCGGAGAACTCACAGGCCAACTCGTATGCGGCGGACATGTCTACAATGTTGTTAAAGGAAAGCTCTTTTCCGTGCATCTGTTTCGCGCCCGCCACACCGATGGCGCCGGAGCCTGCGGTTTTGTAAAAAGCGGCCTGCTGGTGCGGGTTCTCGCCATAGCGCATGGTCTGGACTTTTTCGAGCTGTATGATTTTCCTGTCTGGAAGCTTATCCATCAGACCGGCGGAATTATGCAGATGATCCGCGATCCGCCCGTCGTACCAGGCGGTGTGGGCATAAGCTTTGGCGGAAAGTTTGAGCCTTGTCTCTTGCGTCAGCGCGCCGTTGTTGGCTTTGATCTCCTCGATCACTTCGTCGTAGTCGGAGGGATCTACGATGACGGCGACATCTTTGAAATTCTTCGCCGCCGACCGGATCATGGCCGGGCCACCTATATCGATGTTTTCTATCGCCTCCTCAAGAGTTACGCCCGGCTTTACGATGGTAGCCTCAAACGGGTAGAGGTTGACCACCACCATGTCGATAGGCTCGATGGAGTTCTCGCTCATCTGGTCGAGATGGCTTTTGAGATCGCGCCTGCCTAAAATGGCGCCGTGAACTTTCGGGTGCAATGTTTTAACCCGCCCGTCGAGAATTTCAGGAAACCCGGTGAAATCGCTTACCTCGCGGACTTTCACTCCCGCCTCGCTCAAAGCCTTCGCCGTGCCGCCGGTTGATAGTATCTCCGGGCCGTATTCGGAAAGGCTACGAGCGAAATCTGTTATTCCTTCTTTGTTTGAAACGCTTATAAGAATTCTTTTAATAACGGTCATATTTTTCTACAATCGTGAGAGGTTTTTATACTTGAGACCTCTGGAGAAGAACCGTTTAACTGTCATTGCGAGGAGGTGGCGCGGCCACACCGCAAAAACGACGTGGCAATCTCCAGCATCTTGATTCACAAAGGCTCGATATTCTTCTCTAGCGCTCAGAATGACATTTGCCGCTGTTTTTCAGAGGTCTCTACTTATTAAAAACAAAATGGAATACTATTCTCTCCGGCGTCTCGCGTCAAGACGCTCAATCAGATTCTCACAAAATATGGCAAGGCCATTAGAGCGGCGCCGGTAATCACCAGGAGGTATACGTTTGAAATGAAATATGGAAAAAGACACAGGGCCACGCCTGACATCAGGGGCATCGCCGCCCGTTGTTTTCTGCCATACAAGATAAAACCGACGCCAACCGCTCCGAACAGCATCGCCCACATTATTGTCGATGTACTTTCCATTTACCAACTCAGCTTTTTTTATTTTCTCTCACAGAATAATGACATCGCTGATTTCAGGGGCGCCATGAATAATGCAACATCCCCTGTCATTCCAGCGTCCTAATTGTCATGCCGGACCCCGATCCGGCATCTCACAGACCAGACCCCGGATCAAGTCCGGGGTGACAACATGGCGTTGGAGATTGCCGCGTCGCTGGCGCTCCTCGCAATGACATTTCATTATTGATATTCGATCAAACATCAACTCGTTCCCATTGAGCAGTTCCCCCATTAATCACCCTCGCCTAAAACGAACTGAGCAATTGCATAGTTTTGAAAAAGCTTAGGATCGAGAGGATTAGACGCATATTTATTGTGATACAAGTCTAAATCTATTTCCTTGCGACTGGTTGTGTGCAAAACGCCTATAGCGCTAATTGATGTATTGTCATCAGGCGTCATTTTCCTTCCAGGCCCCAAACTCTTGCCAACAATATAAGGGCTAATATTGAGATCATCCGGCACAGCTATATGAACTTGATCAAGGCCGTACATTGCAACCCGGATATTGTAATCAGACAAATGATCCGAAAGGGGCGCTCTATCAAAGAGCGCTAGAATGCTGGGATGTACACCGTCCACTTTAGCTTTAATCTGAGGAGACGACTTTTTAATTTTACTCCTGACACGCTGTCCAGGCTTTGTTGACAGGACTTCCCCATAACCACGCTCTTTTGCCAGTTCGTTAGATTTTTTCTT
>DRJW01000396.1 GCA_011052055.1 Nitrospirota bacterium | reverse complement strand
CTCTACCACTGAGCTACGCGGGCTTGGTCTATCGGCCTTATTTATCCCTGCGCCTAAAAACTGGTAAGAGCTATTTTGGAGCGGGAAACGGGACTCGAACCCGCGACCCTCAGCTTGGAAGGCTGACGCTCTACCAACTGAGCTATTCCCGCCCACAACCCATGGTGGGGAGGGGAGGATTCGAACCTCCGAAGGCTTCGCCGACAGATTTACAGTCTGTTCCCTTTGACCACTCGGGAACCTCCCCGACAAACCGGTATCGTATATGCCTGAAGTCATTAGTTATCTTGTTTCTGTCAGTCGCCAAGCGAACATGGAGCCAGCGAAGGGACTCGAACCCCCGACCGGCTGATTACAAATCAGCTGCTCTACCAACTGAGCTACGCCGGCGTTATCTAGACGCGCGCCTCGAAAAAGTAAACGACTAGTTTATTAATTCAAAGTATACGTGTCAACAAAATTGGCGCCTTTTCCGCAATTTTATGGCAAATTATTGTTGAGGGGACGAAATGCCTAGGCAGGAGCCTTTAAAACAACCGTTTTAAAGGTGATTTCAAGTGATAAAAACCTGTCGAATCTGGCCTGGGGGTGATGGGAGGGCCTTTTCTGCCACACCCGGCCGTATAAAAAGCCAGGCCAATCAGCAAGATTCCGGCGATTTTCAGCGATTTTTTCATTTTTCCCACTTCAATACCATTTTTTCGATCTGTTTGAGACGGGCAAGTATTCTCTTTTTCGCGGGGCCGCCAGGAACATTTTTACCATCCGCCGACACTCTGGCCGTAATCCCCCCCTTGATCGCTTTAACCAGTCTCGGGTCTATTTTTTTTATTTGCGCCGGTTTAAGGTCGATGAATTTGATGCCGTTGTCGAGACAATGGCGCGTAAGCCTGCCTACGATCTGGTGCGCTTCTCTAAATGGCGTTCCGTTTAGCGCCATCTGGTCCGCGATATCGACTGCTGTCATAAAGTTCTCTCCGGCTCTCTCGCCCAGTTTCTTAACGTCGAGTTTCATTTTTAAAACCAGACCGGACGAAATATTGAGCATCGATTTTATCTGATCCGACGAGTCGAACACCGGCTCTTTGTCTTCTTGCATATCTTTGTTATACGCAAGCGGCAATCCTTTGAGCATGGTCAGAAGAGCCACCAGGTTGCCATTTATCCTGCCTGTCTTTCCTCTTATCAACTCAGGGACGTCAGGATTTTTTTTCTGGGGCATTATCGACGAGCCGGTGCAAAAAGAATCTGGCAATTCCACGACTCCAAACTCGGCGGAAGACATTATTATTATCTCCTCGGCCAGTCTCGAAAGATGGGTCGCCGTCATGGACACGGCGAATAGAAACTCAACGGCGAAATCACGGTCGGATACGGCGTCTATGCTGTTTTGCGAGATAGAGTCGAATCCAAGCTCTTTGGCCACCCATTGTCTGTCTATCGGGAAATTGGTTCCGGCAAGGGCGGCGGAGCCTAGCGGCATGACATTTACTCTTTTACGCGCATCGGCGAAACGGGCTGAATCCCTGTCGAACATTTCGAAATAGGCCAGAAACCAGTGGGCGAACCGGACAGGCTGGGCTGGCTGAAGGTGTGTATAGGCCGGAGCGAGAATTTCGACGGCGCCGGTGGCCCGTTTAAACAGGGCGCGCTGGAGTTTTCGCAACAACAGACGTATCGAATCGATTTCGTCTCTCACATACATCCTGAAACTTGTCGCCACCTGGTCGTTGCGCGACCTTGCCGTATGAAGCTTGCCGCCGATATCAGGCCCTGCGATCTCGGACAGGCGCCTTTCGATGGCCATGTGGATATCCTCATCGGAGGATT
>DRJW01000395.1 GCA_011052055.1 Nitrospirota bacterium | reverse complement strand
CTTGTCATGCTCGACATCTCAACAATTAAAACCGGGAAAGCCTACAGGTGGAGCGTGAGAGGTGAGACAGGCGCAGACAAGGTTTTCTCCGCCACAGGATTGTTTGCGATCGCGAAATAACTTTGGCCCATGAAGGCGGACACACAGATCCGCCCCTACGATCACACAAATGATGGCGCGCCACACTGGCAGGGTCACGCGCTGGCGCCCGGTTTACTCCTCTTCACCGTCCGCCGCATGCTTGATATCCCTCAGCGAGTATTGCTCCATCCATAAAAATATCAGGCCGGGTATCGTCTGCATCGTGAACATGATGATGTGAAGCACAAGCGCCACCGAAAGGGCAAGCTCGCTATCTACGCCGTAGAACACCAGCCCCGCGATAGTGGCGGCGTGATAGACTCCGATAAAACCGGGGGCCGATGGAACCATGACTCCCAGTATCTGGCTTAACAAAACAAGAAAGCTTGCGCTTATCGGAAGGTCAAGATCGAACGCCTGGAAAATAAAGTAATTGAATGGCGCCGCCGCTCCCCAGATAAAAGCGCACCACAAAACTATTTTCAGTATCCGCCGCCAGTCGGCTATCGAGTCGAACCCTTTGCGGAACGCTTCTATTATCTCCTGCGCTTTAACGCTATACTCGCCAGGAAGAAAGCCGACAAGCCTCTCGACGGCCCACTCCATAAACCTCACCCTTCTGTGAAACAGGTAAAGCCCCGTAAAGAAGATCATAAAAAAAATCGAGGCGCTCACTCCCGCGATTTTAAGGGAAGTCCAGAAAACATCGTTCGCGTCCGGCGGCTCTACAACAGTAAAAATAAGCAACATCATCACCACCACCGAAAGCCCGTCGAACCCGCGCTCTATAACCACCGTTGCGAGAGCCGAGCTTTTGGGTATCGATTCTTTTTTCGCCAGAACATACGCCCGGACAAACTCGCCGATCCGGGCGGGGAGTACCATGTTCGCCATAAACCCGATGCACATGGCCGAAAACGAGCTCATAAACGAAACCTGTTTTATCGGCGCGATAAAGTGGCGCCACCTGAAACCGCGCGAGATCAGCAACACTATGTTCAGAACCGCCGCCGGGATCACCCAGCGGTAATCGGCCATAGCAAGGGCGCCCCACACTTTGGCAAGATCCATCTTCAGCACGGCCCAGGCGATAAACGCAATGCTTATCGCCCATCCGATCCAGATGGCGAGATTACGTCCGGTGGATTTCATTCGATATGATTAAAAGCGGGGGTCGATGCAGTTTTTCCCCTGACGGGCCTTCCCCAACATGCCCCTGACTTTTTGTATATCCTCTTTTATCTGGGCCTGCAACTGCTCCACATTATCAAAATTCCGCTCGTCGCGGAGCCTTTCTATAAAATATATTTCGGTCTCCTGGCCGTATATGTCGTTGTCGTAATCGAGCAGATGAACTTCTACTATAAAATCGTCACGGTCGAACGTCGGATTATAGCCGATGTTCACCACACCGTCTAACACCGATCCGCCCTTTACGCTTACAAACACAGCGTAAACTCCTACCGCCGGGATCACCTCGTATGGAGTGTCGAGGTTGGCGGTGGGAAACCCGATGGCCCTGCCCCGCTTGTATCCTGAGACAACTTTACCGGCGATTGAATAGCATCGGTTTAATAAACGATTGCCCCTGTTAATGTCGCCTCTGTCGATAAGCTCACGGATGACAGACGAAGAGACCCGCTCTTTGTCCACTTCCACCGCGTCGATGACCTCCACTTTAAACCCGAGCTCTTCGCCCATCTTCTTTAAATAATCGATTGTGCCGGTCTTGCCATGGCCGAACGAGTAGTCATGTCCCACCACAACTGTGTCCATCTTAAGCCCTGTCATCAGTTTTTTGGCGAAATCTCTTGGGTGCATTCTTGCGAAATCCCTCGTGAAATCAGCGCACACAGTCATGTCGATTCCATACGCGGCGATAAGCTCCATCTTTTTCTTGAAAGCGCACAACAGGTTTACGCTTTGTTCGGGAGAAAGAATTTTCAGCGGATGGGGGTCGAATGTGTAGACCACTGATTTTCCGCCGACCTGCCCGGCCCGCTCTATCACTCTTTTGAAGATGGCCTGATGCCCCAGATGCACCCCGTCGAAATTCCCGATCGTCACAACCGCGTTGTCTGGTTTTTCCGACAGGTTTCGAAGGCCCCGGATGATCTGCACTGTCTTAAGAAGGCTTAAGCCAGATCTATTCCGTCGCCGAAGCTGATGCCAACCCTTCGGGCGGTTACAACGTGGCTTCCATCCATCGACACCCGTTTCATCTGGTGAAGCGCCTCTTCCAGGGGAACGGCGATTATCTTCGGGGTTCGAAGGGCTACCATCTGGTCAAAATGCCCTTCATGGACGTGGTAGACTGCGGCGGCTCCGTAACGGGTCGCAAGAATCCTGTCGAACGCGGAAGGTGTGCCGCCACGCTGGATATGACCGAGGACGGTTGTGCGCGCTTCTATCTTTGTGGTCCGCTCAAGCTCATTGGCGATATACTCCCCCACGCCTCCGAGCCTCACCGTCTCCGACGCGCCTTCAACTATTCTTTTTACTGTCCGCTCTCCCCCCACAGGCCTGGCGCCTTCGGCCACGACAATGATGGTGAAATTCTTGCCGCGCCCTTTGCGCTCATAAATTTTCTGCGCGATTTTATCCACATCGAAAGGTATCTCCGGGATGATGATTATGTGCGCGCCTCCCGCGATCCCGGCCGCCGTCGCTATCCATCCTGCGTCCCTGCCCATCACCTCCACCACCATTACCCGGTGGTGCGACTCTGCAGTCGTATGAATCTTGTCGAGCGCGTCCACGACCGTGCTCACCGCCGTGTCAAAACCAAAGGTGGTGTCGGTTGCGTAAAGATCATTGTCGATTGTTTTGGGGATGCCGATTACGTTCATTCCTTGCTGGGCGAACTTATGGGCGATGTCGAGCGTGCCGTCGCCCCCTATCACTATCAGGCAGTCCAGGCCGTTCTTCTGGTAATTTTCCATTACGACACCGGATACATCCTTCCTGGCTGTTTGCCCGCCTGAGTATTCGGCGTATTCGAAAGGATTGTCGCGATTAGACGATCCGAGTATGGTTCCTCCCCTCGGCATGATGCCGGAAACCCGGTTAAGATCAAGAGGATGTGTTTTGTTATTTATCAGCCCTGAAAACCCGTCGCGCACCCCTATGACTTCATCATGATATTGATGCGAGGCTGTTTTTACCACCGCCCTTATCACAGCGTTCAAGCCGGGGCAATCCCCGCCGCCGGTCAACACTCCAAGACGCATGCTATTTCCCTGTGAAAAACAGTTTTGAATATTCACATTATTATACACCGCAAAATCAGCTAACCTGATGAATAAAAAGACGCAATAGCGATTCTACTAAAAGCTTTACACCACAGCCCTGGATGGTTACTATAAGTAACAATTAATCACTTTTGCATGAGGCTGTAATTTATGCGAAACCACCTGTTTTTTTTATCTACTGACTCGCACGCCAGTCCTTTCGATATGAATATAGCTCTCGACGCAGGGTTCGACGTGGCGCTTCCCTACGTTTCGGTTAAAGAGGATGATGTCGAGGGTCTGACTCACGATATTATTTTCTCAAGAGGCCCCAAAGGAACAAAACACTCGGCCATTTTCGTCGGCGGCTCTGACATGGAGCTTGTGGAGAAAATCGTCAAAAGAGCTGGCGATTCGATGTTTGACCCCTTCACCGTTTCAATTTTTTCAGATCCAAAAGGCGCCTACACAACAGCCTCAGCCCTGGTCGCGAAAACCAGAAAGGCTGTAGGCGGATTGTCCGGGAAAAAGATCGTTATCTTCGGAGGCACAGGCCCGGTCGGCCAGGTAGCCGCTGTGCTTTGCGCTATGGAAAATGCGGATACCACCATCGTAACTTCCAGAGATAAAAAGGCGGGCGAGGAGGCGGCTGTAAAAATTTCCTCCGTTTACGGCGTCTCGATCAAAGGCGCCGCCGCCAGGACAGGGGAGGAAAGGCTCGCCCTCATCCAGGAGGCCGATATCGCCATCGCAACCGTAAAAGCCGGGATACAGATACTCAGCTTAAACGAGCTTGGCAGTGTCAAAAACCCGTTGATCGTCGCAGATGTCAACGCGGTGCCCCCGTCAGGGTTCGGCGGCCTTGCGCCGGGAGACGACATGAAACAGATCGCCACTTGCGTTAAAGGTATCGGCGCCCTTTGCATCGGGTTTATCAAATACAAAGTGGAGGTGGACATTTTTAAATCCATGCTTGAAAATAAAATAACGGCCAACTTTAAAACCGCCTATGAATCCGCCAAAACCCTGGCCTGACCCGTCGCCTGTTGACGGTGTATTGCTGTCGAGCCTGAAAAAAGGAGTGGTCGAATACGACGAAGTGGCCATCGAGTCGGCGTGCCTGACAATTATTAACCGTTCCATGGACACGTACATGGCCATATTTGAAGGGCTGGTCGCCGGGATGGATGAGGTTGGGCGTCTGTTCGACTGTCAGGAATATTTTGTGCCTGAGCTTCTCATGTGCGCGGACGCCCTTTACACCGGGCTCAATATGCTCAAGCCGCATATCAAACATAACGCCGGCGGCGCTAAAATAAAAAGGGACGTAATTATAGGCGCCATCGAAGGCGACATTCACGACATAGGAAAGAACATGGTCAAAATGGTTTTCGACACCGCCGGGTTCACCGTGCTGGATATGGGGCGGGACACTTCTATTGACAGGTTCGTACACGAGGCCGTTAAACTTGAGTCTCCTCTCATTCTTGTTTCATGCATGATGAGCACATGCAAGCCGAGAGTCGAGAAACTGATCCGCAAACTCAAAAAAGACGCGCCCGGCGCCATAATAATGGCGGGAGGCGCTTTTATCGGCCCCGAAGACTCAATAAGCATGGGCGCCCACGGCGGAGCCAACAACGCTCACAGCGCGTTGCGCGAAGCCATACGCATGTTATCAGCGGTAAACAAAATGGGTTCTATCTCAGATGAGCAAAACAAGCCTTCTATCCCGTGACGCCCTCGTTGAAACCCTGGCCAAGTATATCGGCCCCGGGGAAGCGTCCAAAGAGCTGGAGAAAGTCTACTCGTCGCTGGGCCTTGAGAAAAAATCAAAACTCTCCTCTGAAGACCTGGAGCGGGTGATGGGCGCTATAAAAAATTCCCTCGGCAAAGAAGTGGGCGGCGCCATGGCCTACGCCGTCGTCACAGACAGGCTTGAGATAAATCCGCAGGATGTAGGACGGTTTTACGAGTCGTTTTACAGGATGCGTAAACAGCTCCTTGAGCGGCAGAAAAACGAGCATAAGCTCAATGAAGAGCTGACGCGCCTGAAAGAAATGTATGAAAACGTCAGCAGGTCGATCCCCATCGGCCTTTGCTCCGTAGATATGGAGCGCCAGATAACCACCTGGAACCGGGCCATGGAGTCGCTCACGGATATTTCT
>DRJW01000394.1 GCA_011052055.1 Nitrospirota bacterium | reverse complement strand
TTAGCAGTCGGTCCGATGGCCAATCGGCGAGAGCGTATGGCGAGATCATAGGGCAGGGCGATGAGCTTTTAATAGTCACCGAAAACGGAATGGGGTTCAGGCTCTGCGCCGATTCGCTTGTGGAGACCAATAAGAACGGACGTAAAATCGCAAACCTCAAGGGAGATGACGCTCTGTTTGGAGTAAATCTGATTACGGGCGCGCTTCTTTTTACCTTATCGAGCGACGGGCGGGGTTTGCTTTGCCAATTGAAAGAAGTTCCACTTTTAAGCGGCGCCGGAGCGGGCGCGCGTCTTATGAAAATGAAACCTGGCGCAAGACTGTTGGGATTTAAGGTCGTCGATAAAAACGATAAAGTAACACTCATCTATATGAGCGGGAAAGACAACACAATAAAAATATCCAGCCTCGACAAGGGCGCCAGGGGAACCGTGGGAAGGGTCGTTGGCGCGCGGCGCAAGAAACTTGTGGGGCTTGTCAGAGGGTAGGTAGCAGTTAATCATGACAAAATACACGGCTAAAGATATAGATGTTCTCGAAGGGCTGGAGCCTGTCCGGGTCCGCCCTGCGATGTATATTGGAGGGGTCGACTCCACCGGCCTTCACCATCTGGTGTGGGAGGCGCTCGATAATGCGGTGGACGAGGCCATAAACGGGTTTTGTGATCGCATAACCGTTACCGTATGCCTCGATGGAGCCATCACGGTGGAGGACAACGGCAGGGGAATACCGGTGGACAAGCATCCAAAATATAAAAAACCGGCGCTTGAGATAATAATGACTATGCTTCATTCCGGCGCCAAGTTCTCCAACAAAAGCTATTCTTCGTCCGGCGGATTGCATGGTGTCGGCATATCGGTGGTTAACGCTCTTTCAGAAAAGATGGATGTCACAATCAAGCGAAGCGGCTTTTACTGGAGCCAGAAGTATATGCGCGGCAAACCCTCCGGCAAGCTGATAAAAGGAAAAAAGGCCAGGGGAACCGGGACGAAAATAGCTTTTGCCCCTGATCCAAAGATTTTCAAAAAGATAAAATTCAATAAGAAACTGATTATGGAAAGGGCGGAGACCAAAGCCTTTTTGAACTCCGGGCTGACCATTGAAGTGATAGATGAGACCGATAAATCCTCACATACATTTCATTACGAAAACGGAATCCGTGATTACCTGGATAAACTGCTCGCCAACAGAAAAAGGGTGGGAAGCGAATACTTTTACCATCGTGGTGTAAACGGATTCCAGGTCGAGCTTGCTTTGCAGTGGACAGAGGAGACCGAATCGAGAATATACTCATACGCCAATTCGGTGTTTACATCAGACGGCGGCTCTCATGAGGCGGGACTTCGAAACGCCCTGACAAAAACCATCCGGGATCATCTTGAGCGCAGAAACGGGAAAAGCAAAGGCGTTACGATAACTGCGGAGGATGTCAGGGAAGGGCTTACGGCGGTCTTGTCCGTATTTCTTTCAAATCCACAATTTCAGGGGCAGACCAAAGAAAAGCTGAACAACCCGGAAGCCACCGGAGCCGTAGAGGCAAGCGTCAAAGTAGCTTTCGAGCGCTTTCTTCTGGAGCATCCATCCATAGCTGAAGCGGTTGTCAGCAGGGTTGCGCTGGCGGCGCAGGCCAGGATGGCGTCGCGCACAGCCAAAGAATCTGTTCTTCGCAAAACCTTGATAAGTCACAGGCTTACGCTACCGGGGAAACTGGCTGATTGCGCCTCGACCGATCCTGATACAAGCGAGCTGTTTATTGTCGAGGGGGATTCTGCGGGAGGCTCTTCGAAGCAGGCGCGAGACCGCAAGACCCAGGCTGTACTGCCGCTCAGAGGAAAAATATTAAACGTCGAGAACGCCACACCGCAAAAACTCGCCAACAACAACGAAATAAAATCGCTGGTCACTTCCGTAGGAACCGGCATGGGCGCCGAGTTCGATTATTCCAAACTGCGTTACGGGAAGATTATTATTATGACCGACGCTGATGTTGACGGAGCTCATATTAGCGCTCTACTGCTGACATTTTTTTTCCGCTATATGCCGGAGCTTATCGCAAAAGGAAATATATACCTGGCAAGACCGCCGCTTTTCCGCATCAAGATAGGGGAGAAAGTGCATTACGTTCACGACGATATTGAAAGGGATAAAATTATCTCCGGACTGAACGGAAACCGAAAACCGGATATTCAAAGATACAAAGGCCTCGGGGAAATGCCCGCCAAAACTTTAAAAGAAACAACCATGGCCCCGGCGAGCCGTCTGCTCCTCAGGGTTTCCGTAGACGATCATGCCGCCACCGACAACGCTTTTTCCAGACTAATGGGCAAGGACGCATCAGCCAGATATGATTTTATTAAAGAGAATTCGGAGGCTTTTATAGTTTCGTCCGCGACCAGTCTTGATGTCTGACTAGTCCCTTCATAGGGGGCTTCAATCTGGAGGAAAACGGAAAAGGCGTTCACTACGCCAAACGCGAACAACCCGAATGGTCTGCGCGTCAATTCTGTATACGATGCGAAAAGGCGGGTGGATCAGTTCCCGCAAGAATAATTGCCCAAATTCGGGAACAATTCGCCCTTTCTCAGAATGGGTGTCAAGACCCTCGACCTGTTGAAGTATCTCAGAAACCAAACGGCCCCCAACATCTGCCGCGCCCTGTTCCGTATACCAGTCTCGAATATCCTCAAGGTCACGGACCGCAGACTCTGTTAAGGTTATCTGCATAGGGGATGGCGCTATTCAAGGCCAAGGCGGATTGTGGCATCAGACAGCGACACTTCGCTACCCTTGTCAATATCGGCTAAACCAGCGATTACCGCGCGCATAAAATCACGTTCTTCTTCACTCTTCTCAAAATCTTTGACCGACTGGAGCACAGCGACTCCTCGTCCCCGGTTCGTCAGAAGTACAGGGCGATGCGCCTCGGTGGTATGCCTGATTACTCGACTGGGGTTGACCTTTAAATCGGCAAGGGGGATCAAATCCTCGGAAAATTTAACGTTCATTTTCATCTCCATTAAGACCTCTTATCTAACCATATAATAGCGCTATTAACAGGTCTGTCAATGCAGGGGCCTATGGCGCAATCGCACGGCCAAAGCCACCCGTTATCCTAGTTAACATAACATATCTTATCAGAAGTTGCGGAAGATTGTCGTCAAACTCCAATGAGTTGACAATTTAAGTTTTACGTCCTATTGTTAGACGATTCCGCTAAACCTTTTAGGTGATTGATCCTGTGCTGAAAGAAAATTTTAAGTATTTTATCGACAATTACGACTTCGATATGCTTTTCGAATGGGTAAACAACG
>DRJW01000393.1 GCA_011052055.1 Nitrospirota bacterium | reverse complement strand
GCCTGCGGATAGATCGAATGAATCGAAATGAAGAGGCCGCCGGTAAGTTAAATTCTGGATATGATGCCTGAAACGGTTAATAAAACAGGGATTAGATACCATGAACCATAGGTTTTTTATTCGCCGGTGAAAATAGGTTTATCATAGTTGCTTGCTAATGCTTTCTCCACCGCAAAGCGGCCATTTTCTAAAGGCAAGCCTGTAAATGTTAGAATATCATGTTAACAAACGAAGAATATGGCGCGAATCTTGTTTGATGTACCATTGCGCGGCCTGCTTTACCGGGGTCAAAAGCGCTATAGGAGAAAAAGCGCGTACAATGTCGATATCACAATTTTAAGGGGAAATTTATGAACTCTAAAGAGATTGTATTTACAGCGATGGAACTTGGGAAACCGCCCCGGATTCCTGTTGCCCCGTTCGGATGCGGAGTCTGGACGATCCACAGGTCGGGAACGAATTTCAAAGACCTTTCACAAGACGCCGAGAGGATGGCGAAAACAAATCTGGACATATACGAAAAGTTCAAGCCCGATATTGTGTATGTAGGCTCTGGTTATAACAACCTCCATGCGGCGGCCCTGGGCGGCTCGATTAAATATCGCGAGATAGGCGCGCCTGATCTTGAAGAGCCGTATATCAATGAAGTATCGGATATCGAAAAGCTCGATCTGGGTAAAATCCCGAACGATCCTGTGATTCAGACGATCTGGAAAGCGGCGCGCATTGTCAAAAAGGAGATTGGCGATGAAGTAGTGGTAACCGTCACGGCATGGGGTCCGTTTACACTCGCCGCCCAGCTGGTCGGTGTGGAGAAGATGATGCGGGCGCCCTTCAAGAATAAAGAGTTGGTAAGCGCCACATGCGATTTCGCCGTAAAAATGATCGAGGCGATTTTCGAGCCGTTAATTGACGACGGCACAATTGAGATGATTACCATGGCCGATCCCACCGCCTCCGGCGATCTGATATCGCGCAAGCAGTTCGAGAAATTCGCTGTGCCTCCCCTTAAGAAAGTAACAGCGTGGGCCAAGTCGAAAGGCGTGAAAAGCCTTTTGCATATATGCGGGGATACCAACAACCGTTTAGATCTGTTCCCGGAGACAGGAGCCGATTGCATTAGCCTGGACCAAAAAGTCGAGCTTTCCAGAGCCATATCTGAAATTGGGAACAAGATATGCATCGCTGGTAACGTGAACCCTGTTGTAGTGCTGGATCGGGGTGATGTTGAGAAAGTAAAAGAAGTGGCCATGCAGTGCCTTAAAACCGGCGCCCCAAATGGAGGATTCATACTTATGCCAGGATGCGATCACCCTCCGACCGTGCCGGATGAGAATTTGGCTATGTTTTATGATCTGGCGAAAAATTACACTGATTAAGCAGGAGAAGATAAATGGTGGAAACGGCGACGGCCCGTGACCGGGTTCTGAATATGTTGAAAGGGGAGAAAGTAAGCCCCGTGCCCTGTTTTTCCGGGGTGGGCAATGTCACGACTAAAGGTCTCGACAAACTTGGTTACCGGTTTGCCGACGTTCATAAAGACGCGAAGATGATGGCGGAGTCGGCCATGACAACCTGGGAGCTTTACGGCTTCGAGTGCGTGGTGGTTCCTTTCGATCTTTGTCTTGAGGCCGAAGCGTTGGGATGCGTGATGAATCCATACGCCGATTCGGACGACCTTTTGTATCCCACGATAAAAGAGAAAAGCAAGCAGACGGTAGAGCAGTTAAGGCAGTTCGCCACACCCGATCTGCTAACTAAAGGCCGGATTCCGATGATGAAGGAAGTAGTTAAGATAATCAGGGCGAAGCTTGGGGATCAGGTGGCGATAGGGTCTTACCTTCTGGGGCCGTTTACACTGGGCGGCCAGATCGGCGAGCTGGAGCCTTTGCTTAAGTCGTCTTTCAAAAAACCGGAGGAGATGCTTGAGTACCTTGACGCGCTGGCCGATATTATTGTGATAATAGGCAGAGAGTTGCAGGCGAGCGGCGTAGATTTTCTTTCCGTGCGGGAGATGGGCGCCACCACAGACGTGTTGTCCCCAAGAGTGTTCAAAAAAGTAATAGCCCCAGGATTGCGAAAAATATCTGAAGGATTGGCGAGTCCTGCGATACTGCATATTTGTGGAAGCGTAATGCCGATTGTCAAAGATATGGCCGATCTGGGTTACGCCGCCATCTCGATAGACTCCAAGACGCCGATGAAAGAAGCGCGTGAAGCGGTGGGGCCAGACACGGTGATACTTGGGAACATCAATCCGTTCGCAAATCTCAACGATGGCACGGCGGATGATTGTTACAATGTGGTCGCTCAGTGCGTAAAAGATGGCGTGAACGCGATACACCCCGGTTGCGACATCTGGCCTACGGCAAAGCCGGAGAATATGGAGGCGATGATGCGGGCGTCGCGAGAGACGGTCGTTGAATAGAAAGATTTGAAGGTCGTGCCTGCCTGAGAAAGTTAGCTCTTGCAGGTGTTAATAACAACATTGGAGATGGATATGGATCAGGCTAAAAAAGATGAGTTGCTCAAAAGGCTTTCCGAAGGTGTTATTGAATTCGAGGATGACGAAGTAAAAGAAGCCGCCGAGGAATGGGTAGCCACAGGTGAGGACACCTATGACGCTATTTTTGAAGGCTTGGTGAGCGGTATGGAGGAAGTGGGCAAGCTGTTCTCGGCTCAGGAGTATTTTGTGCCGGAGATGCTTATGGCCGCCGACTCTCTGTATATAGGCCTGGGCATATTAAGGCCCCACAT
>DRJW01000392.1 GCA_011052055.1 Nitrospirota bacterium | reverse complement strand
AGCTGGGAAAAAGCCCAAGTACGACGGGACATGCCGGGGCAGGGAAATTACGGCGGATTGCAAAGAGCCGTTTGTTGTCCGGTTTAAGACGCCGCAGGAGGGAGTGACCGAGGTGGAAGACCTTCTGCGGGGTACTGTGAAATTTAATAATAACGAGCTGGACGACATGATAATCCTCCGCGCCGACGGGACGCCCACTTACAATTTTTGCGTGGTTATCGACGACGCGGATATGAAGATATCTCATGTAATACGAGGCGACGATCATTTGAATAATACTCCAAGACAGGCTGTCATCTATAAAGCGCTGGGGTTCGAGATGCCCAAATTCATTCATGTCTCGATGATTCTGGGAAAAGACGGAAAGCGCCTCTCCAAACGGCATGGCGCCTTATCGGTTCTTGAATATAGGGATAACGGCATTTTGCCCGACGCGCTGGTGAACTATCTTGTTCGGCTCGGCTGGAGCCACGGCGACCGGGAGGTTTTCACGCTCGACGAGCTAAAGACGCTCTTCGATCTTGACGCAATAACAAAGTCCGCCGCAAGGTTCGACGATGAAAAACTTTTGTGGATTAATTCTGAGCATATAAAAACCGGAGACGACAACAAGCTCGGCTCGCTTGTGGCCGACGCTCTCAAAGCCCGGAATATAAACGCTACGCCTGCTGACATTTTGCCCCTTTTGCCGATGTTAAAGGAGAGATCGAAAACCATCATCGATCTGGCCGACGGGATGAAATATTTTTTTGCGGATAAAATTGATTACGACGAAAAAGCGGCGAAGAAATTTCTGACGGAATCGGTGGCGCCTGCCTTTAAGGAATTAGCGGATCGACTCAATGCGCTCGATTTTTCCGATAAAGAGAAAATAGAGTCATGTTTCCGGGAGCTTGTAGATGAAAAAGGAATGAAACTAAAAGACCTCGCCCAGCCGATGCGTGTGGCGCTCACGGGGGGGACGGTCAGCCCCGGCCTTTTCGACGTGATGACAGCGCTGGGCAAAGAAAAATGTATAAACCGCGTTCGCGACGCTATCCGTTTTATCGAAGGCGCATAGTGGATGGGGCCAGACAGGTTTATCGTTCTACTGCTTGTCTTTGTTTTATTTGCCGCAGATACGGGCGCGTTGGCGGATGACACAGGCGCGCTCGACCTGTCGTTTTCCATCGCAAAGCCACCCGGCGCCTTGCCCTCTGGATGGGAGCCTGTGACTTTCAGATCTATAAGACGCCATACTTTATACCGTGTTGTAAAAGTGGACGGGCTTACGGCCTTAAAAGCGGAGTCGGACAATTCAGCGTCCGGGCTGGTGTACGGCATTGACAGGCCCGTTAGCCAACTGCCGATATTAAAATGGAAATGGAAAATTACCACGACTTTAAAAAGAGGGGACGCAAGATATAAAACCAGCGATGATTTTTCAGCAAGAATATATCTGATATTCGAAAATAGGGGAAAAGGGGATAGCCTTGCGCGCCGGATAAAGTTAGAACTGGAAAATTTTATTATGGGAAGGTATTCTTCTGGAACAGCCTTAAACTATATCTGGGCGAACAAAACGCCGAAAAATAGCGCTATTAAAAATGTGTATAGCGCAAGGGAGATAATGATAGCTGTAGAGAGCGGCGATGGTCTCGCTGGCCGATGGGTGGCGGAGAGCGTGGATATTGAATCTGATTACCGTAAACATTTCAAGACCGATCCGCCGCAGTTGCTGGGATTGGCTATAATGACAGATTCGGACAACACAGGCGGCAAAGCCGAAGCGTGGTACGCCGATATCAGCCTGTCCAAAAGAAACCATGATTATAAAAAAGATTGATGGATACATAAAATGTCTGAGAGCAAAACGGGCCGCCCCATAAGCGAAGGAGCCGAAGAGGAGTTAGGCAAGGTCTATAAAGTCCTCAATCTTGGCGAGGTGGAGCTGGTCGATTATCTGGGCGACGACCGGTCTGTGGCGAGAGCGGCGCGCACTTCGTATCAGAGGAGCGAAGGAAAAAGCGATGAGCATGACAAACGGCTGATAACCCGTCTCTGGAAAGACCGGCACACGTCCCCTTTTGAAATGGTGTCGCTTACCTTTCGCATACGGCTCCCCATTTTCGTAATGCGCCAGCATGTAAGGCACCGCACCGCGTCGCTGAACGAATGGTCGTTTCGCTATACCGAATGCCCCGACCTTTTCTACAAGCCTGAGGTTGACGATGTACGCGGACAACACACGACCAACAAACAGATGAGCGGGGAGGGTCTTTCGCCGGAGGCTTCCAAGGAGGCTAAAGAAATGATAGAAAAACATAATAGCGCGTCTTATGAAGCATACCAGAAGTTGCTAAAACTTGGCGTGGCGCGTGAGCAGGCGAGGGTGGTTCTGCCGGTGTCCGCCTACACACAGATAATCTGGCGGATGGATATGCGAAACCTCCTCGGATATTTCTCTTTGAGACTGGCGCCCGACGCGCAAAAAGAAATCCGCGAATACGCAAAAGTGATGGCTGAAATTGTAAAAAAAGGATGGCCGCTGATCTGGGAGGCGTATGAGAGCCCACCGCCAACTGGCTCCTAGTCTGTCATCCCGGACTCCGATCCGGGGTCTGGTAGGCGAAATGTTATCTTGCGGTTTTGCCGCTCACAACGCAAGGCCGGAATAACAGTGGAGATTGCCACGCTCGATGTCCCGGTATGACCGCGCCATTCGGTGTGGCCGCGCCACCTTGCTCGCAATGACATTTTATCAATGTGCCATCGCGAGGCTTGTCCTGAGCAAAACGAAGAGCCTTGTTTTTTTGAACCCGGCTATTTTACGGATGCGGCCTGATTGCTATTGAAGGGTCTTTTTCTTCTCTTCGTATTCTTCTTTATCTATTTCACCACGGGCGTACCGTTTTTTCAGAATATCGATGGCCGTTTCCTGAGGCGCCGCGCTGTCAGTTTTTCCGGACTTTTGAACCGCCCATAAAACCAGCGCGATTACGCCAGCCGACAAGAGTATCCAGAAAAACATTCCGAAGAACATGCCATACCCGGACATCATTCCCATGCCCTGCATCATTCCAGAATCCATCATGACGTTGGTCTCCTTATTTTATCCTTTTTAGACAGCGCAACAACTGAGCTTGTCCACGCTCTTGCCGAATGTGATCGCCGTGAGTTTTATCCCCTCGGACAAAGTGAGATAGGGATGAAACGCAGAGACGATCTCTTTGACAGTTATTCCATGTTTGATGGCAAGGCTAGCTTCCATTAAAAGCTCCGATCCTTCCGGCGCCACTATTCTCGCGCCGACAAGCAGATCTGTTTTTTTGTCCCGGATGAGTTTAATAAACCCCCTCGTATCACACCCAGCGAGGCTTCGGGGAACGTGAGACAGAGGCAGTGTGGAAGCCTCCGCGTCGATTCCTTTTTCTTTCGCCTCTCTCTCGTCAAGCCCTACGCCTGCGACCTGCGGATCGGTGAAAATCACCCAGGGCAGGGCCGTATAATCTTTAGCCTTTGACGAGCCGGTAACGGCGTTTTCGGCTGTTAAGGCGCCCTCGTAGGCGGCGGTGTATACAAACATCGGCTCGCCGATAACGTCGCCCGCGCCATATATGGTTTTAACGCTTGTCCGGAGGTTATCGTCCACCTTAATAAATCCATTTTCGTCCAGCGCCACACCGGCTTCTTCCAGGCCCATGTTATCAGTGTTCGGCTTACGACCAGTGGTTACTAGTAGCTCTGAGGCTTTAAACGTTCTTTTGGCGCCATCGACAATGGCCTCGACCGTGGTTTCCCCATTGGTTCGGGAAATATCTGTAAGCGCCACACCTGTCACGATCTCGATACCTTCATCGGTGAGATGTTTTGTAAGCTCGCCTGTCAAACCCTCCGCTTCCGTCGGCAGGATGCGGGACGAGCGCTGGAGCATTGTCACCCGGCATCCGAACCGGGAGAGCATCTGCGCCATCTCAAGCGCGATATACCTTCCACCCAGGACGATGATCGACTCTGGAAGCTTGTCGAGATCAAGCGCGGTCTGGCTGGTCAGGTAGTTGATATCGGCAAGGCCGGGTATAGGTGGAATATACGGGGACGCGCCGGTGGCGACCAGGACATGGTCGGCGCTAATATTTTCTCCATTCACTTCCACGATCTTTGGAGAGACAAACCGCGCCATGCCTTCTATCATTCTAAAGCCGGGCAAATCCGCGACCACATTTATATATTTCGCGTGGCGGAGCTCCACTACAAGCTGGCGCTGTTGAGCCGCAACCTGCCTGTAATCCGCCACGCGGCCATTCGTCTCAATCCCGTTGAACCCGTGATTGTTCGCTTTATGGATAGTATCGCAGGCGCGTATCATAAACTTGGACGGCACACACCCCACGTTCACGCATGTGCCGCCGATGGGTAGTCCGCCGTTTATCATCGTAACTTTCGCGCCAAGCTCCGACGCCTTGATGGCGGCGGAAAACGCGGCGGAGCCACCGCCGATGATAACCAGATGATTGGAGGTTTTTTTCGGAGTAACTTCACAGCCGCAGGCGTCGCTCATTTCTTACGCTCCCAAAATGTTTTTGTACTGCATCTCGTTTTTCCTTCCGCCCAGCTCGAAGGCCTCATCCAGAGTGAGAGTAAACGTACCCTCATGTTCAGACGCCCATTGGCTGGCCGCCTCTTTGGAGCTGAAAAAATATACGAGATGGCAGAAATTATTGATGATATCCTCGTTAAACTTGCCCGCATCCGGTGTTACGAAAGAAACATGAATATCAGGTGGGGCAACGCTCCTGATTCCATCCGGCCATACTGTCAGGCTGATGGTCTCTTTTGTTACCGGACAGGTAGTCTCCACATGGGCGGTTTTGCCTATAATTGCAGGTATGAACAGAGTGTCCCACGCGCACCAGGTAGAAAGCTCGACACCATCCACCTCGAACCGGTGACCCGCTTTGCTAATAGAAAGTCCCCAGTAACCTGTGATGAGACCTTCATTGTTGTAGTAAACACCCGGCCATCCATCCAGAATATTCTTCACGATCGCCAGCGGTATGTTCAGCGTTTGGGCTATCTGCTCCGCCGCCACAGGAGAGCCATGTGCTAACAGACGGTATAATTTTAGCGACACGCGCCGCTCATTATCGCTCAGCGCAGGGAGCAGACCGGCGATCATATCGGCCAATTGATTAAGAAGGACTATCTGCGTCTGTTGCATTAGATTTTCGTTGCGGACAAGCTCCCGCCTGGTTATCACATCCAGATTTAAAATTGTTTTGCGTCTGCCCGGAACTGTCTTGATAAGATGGGGAAGGCATATGCCTGTAAGACTGTCCCATTTGCCTGCTACAACACGCGGTCAGAAGAATCGCCGGAGCCAGTAATAATAACCATTTCATAATGTTTTCAGCCTCACACGTTATACGATGTTATGACTTCAATAATTCGATTTGCTCTATTACCCTTTGAGGAAGCCTAACAATCCATTTCTATCCTCATCCTTAAGAAAATGCTGAATCAAGATTCCAAGAGTGAGTCCAAAAGCGATATGCGCGGCTAATGT